>NZ_JALCZB010000081.1:0-20734 GCF_022690745.1 Anaeromyxobacter sp. SG64
GAGGGAGAGATCCGCGCCCGCGCCGCGGGCCGCGCGCTCGGCGCCGAGGCGCCCGCCGCGGCGGCGGTGCTCGTCGCGGCGCTCGCCCGCGCGCCCGACCCCGCGTCTCGCGTCGCCATCGCCGCGGTCGGCCAGGCCCTCGCGGATCCCGATCCCGAGCTGTCCTACGCGTGGCGCGCCGAGCTCTACGCGGCCGCCACCGAGCGCGGCCTCGACGAGGTCACGAGCCTGCTCGTCTCCCCCGCGCCGCTGCGCGCGTTCCCCGCCGCGCGCGCCCGGCCGGATCCCCGGCTCGCGGGGCTGTCGATGGGTCACAAGAAGGCGTTCGCGCGCGGGCGCCGCGATCCCGATCTCCTCGCGCGTCTGGCGGCGGAGGGCGATCCCGCCGTCGTCGAGGAGCTGCTGCGGAACCCGCAGCTCACGGAGCCGTTCGTCGTCCGCATCGCGGCGCGCCGCCCGTGCCGGCCCGAGACCCTGCGCCGCCTCTTCGAGTCGCGCTGGTGCAGCCGGCCCGCGGTCGCCCGCGCGCTGGCGCGGAACCCGTACGCGGAGCCCGAGCTCGCGCTGAAGCTCGTCCCTTCGCTCCCCGGGCCGGACCTGCGCGCGCTGGCGGAGGATCTCGCGATCCACCCGCTCGTCCGCGCCCTCGCCCGGAAGCTCCGGCGGGAGCGGGGCCGCCGCGACGGGTCGTCTCCGAAAGCGCGGCCGCTCTAGACGACGGCTCGTGGTTCGCGATCACCTCGGGTGCCGCGAGTCACCCTCCCGCCCGCGCGCCGGCGGCTCGCCGGAGGCGCCCGCGCGCGCGTTGCGCACGGCGCGGCCGAGCGCGTCGCCGAGCGCGGGGATGCGCGTCGCGCCGAAGACGAGGAGGGTGACGAACAGGACGAGGAGGAGCTCGGTCATCGGGATCCAGCGCGGCCGCTGCCGCGAGCGAGGTAGAATAGCCGCGCGCCCCCCTCGATGCCAGGCGCGGGGAGCGCGCCCATGCCGGGAGCAATGACCGATGCGCCGCGGGTCGCGGGGCGGCCCCTCGTCCTGGGGCACCGCGGCGCGAGCGCCGACGCGCCCGAGAACACGCTCTCCGCCTTCCGCCTCGCGCTCGAGCAGGGCGCGGACGGGGTCGAGCTGGACGTGTGGCGCTGCGCCACCGGGGAGCTGGTCGTCTTCCACGACGAGGACGCGGCCCGCCTCACCGGCGTCGCCCTCTCCGTCCCCGACGCGCCCTTCGCGGCGCTGCGGGCGCTCGACGTCGGCGCGCTCCGCGGAGACCGCTTCCGGGGTGAACGGATCCCGCGCCTCGAGGAGGTGCTCGAGGCCCTGCCGGGCGCGGTCCTGAACGTGGAGCTCAAGTCGCGCCTCCGCCGCGCCGACCTCGGGCTCGCCACCGCGGTCGCGGGGGTCCTCCGCCGCGCGCGCGCCGGCGGCCGCGTCCTCGTGTCGTCGTTCGACTACCGGCTCGTGGTGGCGTTCCGCGTCGCCGCGCCGGAGCTCCCGGTGGGACTGCTCGTCGAGGCCGAGCGTCCGCGCCGCGTCCTGACCGCGCTCGCGACGCGGCTCCTGCGGCCCGCCGCGATCCACCCCGAGCGCCAGCTCGTCACCCCCGCCCGTGCGCGCGCCTGGGCGAAACGCGGACTCGCGGTGAACGTCTGGACGGTGGACGATCCCGAGGAGGCGCGCCGGCTCGCCGCGCTGGGCGCGGCGGCGATCATCACGAACGCGCCGGGGCGGATCCGCGCGGCGCTCGCCCCTAGAACTCCCAGCCCGCCTTGAGCGCGCCGCCCCACGTGGAGGCGAGCCGGTAGTCCGGGTACTCGTCCGCCGCGGGGTTGGCCTTCCCGTCCTTGGTCGCGCCGCCGAAGTACGTGACCTCGCCCGCGAGCGAGACGACGTGGGCGGTGAAGCGCACGCCCGCGGTCGTCCGGTAGAAGCCGGCGCGCAGCTTCGGGAACGCGGCCTGCGTGGAGCGCAGGTCGGCGGGCGCGGTCGCGGTCGTCCCGCCGGCGCGGCGCGGGCCGAAGTCCATCGTCTCGGAGGACGCGCCGACGTAGGTGAAGCGCCCCGCGAGGTAGGGCGTGAAGCTCGTGACCCCGTTCACGCCGAAGCGCTTCGACACCATGAGGTCGAGGTCCGTCGCGCCGAGGTTCCAGTCGCGCTGGCCGAAGAGCTGGGTGTGGGCGACGCGCACCGCGAGGTCGGGCAGCACGCGGAAGCCCTCGTTGAGCGCCCACTTCCCCTCGACCTGCGCGCCGAAGTAGGAGGACTGCGACAGGTAGATCATCCGGCCGCCCAGCTCGAGGCTGAACGGCAGCGACTTACGGACGTGCACCGAGGGCAGGAACAGCTCGTGGGGCGTCATCGAGCGGGTCTGCCACGGGCCGCGCGGCTCGAACACGGGCGGCGAGCCGAACGAGGTCCGGCCGACGGTCCCGGGGTGCACCGCGACGTAGGCCGCCTCGAGGTCGACGTCGAAGCCGACGTAGCCGGTCGTGGAGGCGGGGGTGAGGATCGCGGACGAGAGCGCGAGCGCCGTCTCGGTGGAGAGGATGGCGAAGCGCGTCTTGGCCTCGCTGGCGAGGAGCGCCGCCTCCGAGTCGGAGAGCGTGAAGGGGGTGTCCTGCACCTCGGCGAGCCGCTTCCATACGTCGGCGCTCGGCGCGCCCAGCCGGGCGAGATCGAGATCGAGCGGCTCCCCCGCGAGGGCGAGGCCCGGGCGCAGCGACAGGACGGCGGCGACGGCGATGGGCGCCAGCAGACGACGCATGGAACCTCCAGGGGCGCCTCGCCCGGACGAGCTCCGGCCGGGCAGGCGGCGACGAAGTTACAGCCGGGATCCGGATGGGTCAATTCGAGGAGAATCGCCCCGCCGCCCGGAGCCGTCCGTCCCGGATCTCCTCGCGCGGCGGCGGCCCGAGCTGCCTCGAGGGCCGCAACACCGCGGAATCCGGTCCGACCGGGGCGCCGCGCCGCCCGGCACGCGCCGTGCTCTCCTTCGCGCGCACCGGGCCCAACCCAATCCTTTCAGGCGCCCGGAGGAGACTCACATGCGTAAGATGATCGGCACCCTCGCGGCCCTCGCCGTTTTCGCCTCCGCCGCCCCTGCGTTCGCGCAGGAGACGAAGCCGGAGGCCCCGGCCGCCGCGACGGAGACGAAGACGGAGGCCACGCCGGCCGCGAAGCCGGCGAAGAAGAAGCACACCGCGAAGAAGCACACCGCCAAGAAGGCGGCCGCGAAGACCGAGGCCGCCCCGGCCGCGCCCGCGTCGAAGTAGCCGAACGGTTCCCGGCACCGGCGGCTCACCCCCCGCCGCCGGTGCCGGGTCCCCCGGGCGCGTGAGCTGGAACGATCATGTCCCTCCGTGCCCGCATCATCCTGCTCTTCGCCGCGACGCTGGTCCTCACCCTCGGCGTCGCGTCCTACCTCGGCGAGCGGGTCGCGACCCGCGCCATCGAGGCCACGCTGCGCGAGCGCAGCGTCGACCTCGCGAAGGCGGTCGCGGAGGAGCTGGACCTCTCCCCCGGCACCGACATCGAGAAGGCCGCCGACGCGCTGGCCGAGCAGCTCCGGCCGCGCCGCATCGTGCGCTTCGCCGAGCTCGCCATCCGGCACAAGGGCGAGGTGCGCGTCGCGCGCGTGACGTTCGGGCTCGAGGGCGCCGAGATCGAGGCCGAGACCCGCGCCGCGCGGGCGTTCCCCGTCGAGGCGACGGTGTCGCTCGTCGACGACGGCGAGTCGCGCGGCTGGCGGGTGGACCTCCCCCTCCACGAGGGGCGCACCACCTTCGGCGCGCTGCGGATCGAGACGACGCTCTCGGAGGTCGAGGAGATCGCCAGCACCGAGCGCCGCGAGTTCTTCCTCGTCGCCGGGGTGGGGGCCGCGGTCCTCGCCGTGCTGTTCACGTTCCTCCTCGGTCACATGCTCGTGCGGCCGCTGTCGCAGCTGGCGGTCGCCATCGAGGGCGTCCAGTCGGGCGCCATCGACGCGGAGGGGGTGCCCGGCCCGGAGCGGTCCGACGAGATCGGCGTGCTCGCCCGCGGCCTGCGCGCCATGCTGCAGCGGGTGCGCCGCTTCAACGACGACCTCGCCGCCATGGTCGCCGACGCGACGGCCGACCTCGCCCGCAAGAACCGCGAGCTCGCCGAGCTGAACCGGCTCCTGTTCGAGGCGCGCCGGGACCTCGTCTCCAAGGAGCGGCTGGCGGCGCTCGGCCAGCTCTCCGGCACCATCGCCCACGAGCTCGGGAACCCCCTCAACACGATCAGCGGCCACGTGCAGCTCCTCGCGCGCGATCCGGCGTGCCCGCCCGAGCTCAGCGCCGGGCTCGAGGTCGTGGAGGGCGAGGTGCGGCGGATGACCGCCATCATCCGGCGCTTCCTCGACTCGGCCCGCGGCCTGCGGCCCGAGGCGGCGCCGGTGGACCTCGCCGCGCTCGTGCACGAGGCGCTCACCCTCAACGTGCCGGAGGCCGACCGGGCGCGCCTCGAGCTCGTGCGCGAGGTGCCGCCCGATCTCGCCCAGGTGCGCCTCGATCCCGCGCTGGTCGGCCACGTGCTCGGGAACCTCGTGTCGAATGCGGTCGAGGCGATGCCGGGGGGCGGCCGGCTGGCGGTGCGCGCCGCCCGGCGCGGCGGGCTCCTCGGGCTCTCGGTGAGCGACACGGGGGCCGGGCTGCGCCCCGAGGAGCGCAAGCGGATCTTCGAGCCGTTCTACACGACGAAGCCCTCCGGCAAGGGCACCGGCCTCGGGCTCGCCATCTCGCGCGAGATCGCGGCGGCCCTGCGCGGACGCATCGAGGTGGAGAGCACGCCCGGCGCGGGCGCGACGTTCACGCTTTGGATCCCGACCCCGGCGGCGGACGGGGCGGAGGAGGAGGGGGGCGATGGCGCGCTTCAGGATCCTGGTCGTCGATGACGATCGCGCGAGCCGCGAGCTGCTCGCGCGGATCCTCGTCGCGCGCGGCCACGACGTGCTGGCGCTGCCGGACGGCAAGGACGCGCTCGCGGCGCTCGAGCGCGGGCCGGTGGATCTCGTCGTCTCCGACATCCGCATGGCGGACGTGGACGGGCTGCAGCTCACGGATCGCATGCGCGAGGCCGCCCCCGACACCCCGGTCGTGCTCGTGACCGCGTTCGGCAACGTCGAGGGGGCCGTGGAGGCGATCCGCCGCGGCGCGTTCGACTACATCTCGAAGCCCTACGACGTCGACGCGATCGCCGTGGTGGTCGAGCGGGCGCTCCGCCAGCGCGCGCTCGTCCTCGAGAACCGGGCGCTGCGAGGGCAGGTCCGCGAGCGCTACCGGCTCGAGGACGTCGTGGGCCGGAGCGAGGCGATGCTGGAGGTCTACAAGACCGCGGCGCGCGTCGCGCCGAGCCCGGCCACCGTGCTCATCCTCGGCGAGAGCGGGACCGGCAAGGAGCTCGTCGCCCGCGCGATCCACGCCGCCTCGCCGCGCGCCTCGGGGCCGTTCGTGCCGGTGGACTGCGGGGCGATCGCGGAGGGGGTGCTCGAGTCCGAGCTCTTCGGCCACGCCCGCGGCGCGTTCACCGGCGCGCAGGCCAGCCGGCGCGGGCTCTTCGAGGAGGCCCACGGCGGAACGCTGTTCCTGGACGAGATCGGCGACGTCGGCCCCGCGCTGCAGGCGCGCCTCCTGCGCGCCCTCCAGGAGGGCGAGATCCGCCGGGTGGGCGCGAACGAGCCGGTGCAGGTGGACGTGCGCGTCGTCGCGGCGACGAACAAGGACCTCGCGGCGGCGGTGCAGGCCGGGCGCTTCCGCGAGGACCTCTACTACCGCCTCAACGTGGTGACGCTCCGCATCCCGCCGCTCCGCGATCGGCGGGAGGACATCCCGCTGCTCGTCGAGCACTTCGCCGCGAAGCACGGGCACCCGCAGGCGGTGGTCACGCCCGCCGCGCGCGAGATGCTCGTCGGCTGGCGCTGGCCGGGGAACGTCCGCGAGCTCGAGAACGTCGTGGCGCGCGCCCTCGCCTTGAACCCCACCGGCGTCATCGAGCCGGACGCGCTCCCCGAGTCGATCCGCGGGCCGGGCGCGGCGCCCATCCCGGCCGTCGCCGCCGGTGAGCGCCCCACCCTCGCGGAGCTCGAGCGCCGCTACGCCGCGCAGGTGCTCGCCGAGCAGGGGGGGAACAAGACGCGCGCCGCGGAGGTGCTGGGCATCGACCGCAAGACGCTCTACCGGATCCTGGGGGAGGAGCGGGAGGAGTCGAAGGCCTAGCGGAGCCGCCCGCGGGTTCGGTGTCACCCTGCGGCGAAGTGCCCACGCCCGAGCGGGACTCGCGCGGGACCGCCGCAGCGCTACATCAGGGGCCCGTGAACGACCTCCTCGCTGCCCGCTGGCTTTTCGGGACCTCGCTCGCCTTCCACATCGTCTTCGCGGCGGTCGGCGTCGCGATGCCGCTCTTCATGGTGCTCGCCGAGTGGCGCTTCCGGCGCACCGGCGCGCCGGCCTACCTCGAGCTCGCGAAGCGCTGGGCCAAGGGGACCGCCATCCTCTTCGCCGTCGGGGCGGTCTCCGGGACGGTGATCTCGTTCGAGCTCGGGCTCCTCTGGCCGCGCTTCATGGAGTTCGCCGGGCCCATCATCGGGATGCCCTTCTCGCTCGAGGGCTTCGCGTTCTTCGCTGAGGCGATCTTCCTCGGCATCTACCTGTACGGCTGGGGCCGGGTGGGGCCGCGGCTGCACCTCGCGAGCGGCGTCGTGGTCGCGGCGAGCGGCGCCGCCTCGGCGTTCTTCGTCACGCTCGCGAACGCGTGGATGAACGTGCCGGCGGGCTTCGCGGTGCTCCACGGCGCCGCCTCGGACGTGCAGCCGCTCGTGGCCATGTTCCCGCCGGGCTGGGCGCACGAGGTGGTGCACGTGCTGCTCTCGAGCTACGTCGCGACCGGGTTCGCGGTGGCCGGCATCCACGCGCTCTTCCTGCTGCGCGATCCGGCGAACGCGTTCCACCGCGGCGCGCTCCGCGTGGCCCTCGGCGTCGGGGCGGTCGCGGCCCTCCTCCAGCCCATCTCGGGCGACTTCTCCGCGCGCCAGGTGGCGGCGACCCAGCCCGTGAAGCTCGCCGCGCTGGAGGGGCAGTTCCGGACCGAGCGCGGCGCGCCGCTCCGGGTCGGCGGGCTCCCCGACGTCGAGGCGCGGGAGACGCGCCTCGCCCTCGAGATCCCCTACGGCCTCTCGCTCCTCGCCTTCCACGACCCGCGGGCGGAGGTGCGCGGCCTCGAGGCGTTCCCGCGCGAGAACTGGCCGAACGTGCGGAACGTCCACCTCGCCTTCCAGGCCATGGTCGGCCTCGGCAGCGCGCTCGCGCTCGTCGCGCTCGCGTACCTGTATCACCGGCTCCGCGGGAAGCCCCTGCCGCGCCTCCTCCTCCGGGCGGTGCTCGTCACCTCGCCCTTCGGCTTCCTCGCCCTCGAGGCGGGCTGGCTCGTCACCGAGTGGGGCCGGCAGCCGTTCACGATCCGCGACGTCATGCGGACGGCGGACGCGGTGACGCCGGTCGGCAACATCGCCGTCCCGTTCGTGGCGTTCACGATCCTCTACCTGTTCCTCGCGGCGATGGTGATCGTCCTCCTCCGCCGCCAGATCGCGAAGAGCCCGCCCGCGTCCGAGGTCGGGGCGCCCGCGCCGGCGGAGGGCGCCCTGTGACAGCCGCGGATCTCCTCGGCGGCGCGATCCTCGCCGCGCTCGTGCTCTACGCGCTCCTCGGCGGCGCGGACTTCGGCGGCGGCATCTGGGATCTCCTGGCGACGGGCCCGCGCAAGCGGGCGCAGCGCGAGCTCGTCGAGCACGCGATCAGCCCGATCTGGGAGGCGAACCACGTCTGGCTCATCCTCGTCATCGTCCTCCTCTTCACCGCCTTCCCGAAGGCGTTCGCGGCGATCTCGATCACGCTCTTCGTGCCGCTCGTGCTGCTCCTGTTCGGGATCGTGCTCCGCGGGGCGGCCTTCACCTTCCGCACCTACGACACGCCGGAGGACCGCGTCCAGGTGCGCTGGGGGCTCGTCTTCTCCGCCTCCTCCGTGCTCGCGCCGGTCGTGCTCGGGGTGATCGTCGGCGCCATCGCCTCCGGCCGGCTCGCGGGGCCGCCGGAGGGGGTCGATCCGCTCGCCTGGCTCGCGCCGTTCCCGCTCGCGGTGGGCTTCTTCGCGGCGGCCCTCTTCGCGTTCCTCGCCGCGACCTACCTCGCCGTCGAGGCGCGGGACGCGCTGCGGGAGGACTTCCGGCGCCGCGCCATCGGGGCGGGCGCCGCCGTGTTCCTCGCCGCCGCGCTGGCGGGCGTCCTGTCCTGGTACGACGCGCCCCTCGTGTTCGCCGGGCTCCTCCGGCGCGGCTTCTCGCTGCCGCTCCACGTTGCCACCGCGGTCGCGGCGGTGACGGCGTTCGCCGCGCTGTTCCGCCGCCGCTACCGCCTCGCGCGCGCGGCGGCGGCGGCGCAGGTCACGCTCATCGTGCTCGGCTGGGGCGCCTCGCAGTACCCGTACCTCGTCGTCCCGGGCCTCACGCTGGCGACGGCGAGCGCGCCGCGCGCGACGCAGGTGGCCGTGCTGTGGGCGCTCGCCGCGGGCGCGATCTTCCTCTTCCCGGCCCTGTACCTGCTGTTCCGCGTGTTCAAGGGCGAGCGGCCGTTCTCGGTCCTGGACCGGCGGCCCGCGCCGGGCCCGCGGGGCGAGGGCTAGGCGCCGGCTACCGCTGCGCCGCCACCGCCGCGACGTCGCCGACGAGCGCGCGGACGTCGTCGTCGGTCACGTCCCACGCGCACATGAAGCGGGAGCCGCCGCCGATGAAGTCGTAGAAGCGCCAGCCGCGCCCGCGGAGCGCGTCCGCGGCCCCGGGCGGCAGGGCGGCGAACACGGAGTTCGCCTCGCGCGGGTGGAGGATCCGGACCGACGGGATGGCGCGGAGCCCGGCCTCGAGGCGGGCGGCCTGCTCGTTCGCGCGCCGCGCGTGGCGGAGCCAGGCGCCGTCGCGGAGCATGCCCACCCACGGGGCCGCGAGGAACCGCATCTTCGAGGCGAGCTGGCCGGCCTGCTTGCAGCGATAGTCGAACTCCGCAGCGAGGGCGCGATCGAAGAACACCACCGCCTCGCCGACCGCCATGCCGTTCTTCGTCCCCCCGAAGCAGAGGACGTCGACGCCCGCCTTCCAGGTGAGCTCCCTCGGCGCGACGCCGAGCGAGGCGACCGCGTTCGCGAAGCGGGCCCCGTCCATGTGGAAGCGCAGCCCGCGCGCCTTCGCGCGCGCGCCGATCGCCGCGAGCTCCTCCGGCCGGTAGACCGTGCCGAGCTCGGTCGCCTGCGTGACGGAGACCACGCGCGGCTTCGGGTAGTGGATGTCGCTGCGCTTCTCGACCATGTGGTCGATGCCGGCGGGGTCGATCCGGCCGTCCGCGCCGGGGAGGGTGAGCACCTTCGTGCCGTTCGAGAAGAACTCGGGCGCGCCGCACTCGTCGGTCTCGACGTGGGCGGCCTCGTGGCAGAGGATCGAGTGGTAGGACTGGCAGAGGGACGCGAGGGCGAGCGAGTTGGCGGAGGTGCCGTTGAAGACGAAGAACACCTCGCAGTCGGTCTCGAACGTCTCGCGGAGGAGGTCGGCCGCTCGCGCGGTGTAGCGGTCGTCGCCGTACCCCGGCGCGTGGCCGGCGTTCGCCTCCGCCATGGCCGCCCAGGCCTCCGGGCAGATGCCGGCGTAGTTGTCGCTCGCGAAGTGGCGCCGCTCGTGCGGGGGGGTGATCATGAGGCGCGCATGGTAAGGCCGGGCGCCCGCCGCGCGCCAGCGGCGGCGAGGACGGGCCTGCGGCCTCACCGGTAAGGGCGGACCGGCGCGATCTGCGAGGCCAGCTTCTCGGGCGCGATCGCCGGCAGCCGGCACTGGCCGCGCTCGCAGACGTAGGCGGTCGGCCGGCCGTTCAGGGCGACCTTCTCCGCCGCCACCGGCGCCACGCGCCCGAGCCGCTCGAGCACCGCGCCCTCGGGGGCCCCGGCGATGGCGCGGTTCGGGAGGAAGCTCCGCCTGAGCACGGACACGAACGGCTCCGGCGCGCTCTCGCCCTCCGGCCAGACGAGCACCACCTCGCGCGCGGCGTCCAGGGCGAAGTCGACGGCGAGGAGCAGCTCGGTGAAGGAGGCGGGGTGCTCCCCGATCGCCAGCGCGTAGTGGCGGAGCGCGCCCTCGGCGCGGAGGCGCCAGCGGTCGTCGGTGGTGAACGCCGAGAGCCGGAGCGCGTTCACGAGCGCGACCGAGGCGCCGGACGGCTCCGCGCCGTCGTGGGTGGGCTTCTCGCGGGCGAGGAGCCGCTCGTGGTCGGCCGCGGTGCCGAACCACCCGCCGCCCTGCGGGTCGCCGAACAGCGCCTCGAGCCGCTCGGACAGCTCGACCGCCGCCTCGAGCCAGCGCGGGTCGAACGTCGCCTCGTAGAGATCGAGCAGCCCCTGCGCGACGAAGGCGTGGTCGTCGAGGAAGGCCGGGACGCCCGCCGCGCCGTCGAGCCAGGCGCGGCGCAGCCGGCCCTCCACGACCATCCGCCCGAGCACGAACTCGGCGGCGCGGGCCGCCGCCACGACGTGGCGCTCCTCGCCGAGGGCACGACCCCCGAAGGCGAGCGCCGAGATCGCGAGGCCGTTCCAGCCGGCGAGGATCTTCTCGTCGCGCAGCGGTCGCGGGCGTTCCTCGCGCGCCGCGTACAGGATCGCGCGCTGCGGCGCGAGCGCCTCCCACGCGTCCTCGTCCGGCGCGGGGACGTGGAGGATGTTCCGGCCCTCGAAGTTCCCCCGCTCGCTCGCGCCGTGGAAGCGCATGAAGCGCTCGGCCCCCTCGCCCAGGCGCTCGCGGAGCTCCGCCGCGCTCCAGACGAAGAACCTCCCCTCCTCGCCCTCGGAGTCGGCGTCGGTGGCGGAGTAGAGCGCCCCCTCCGGAGAGGTCATCTCGCGCCCGAGGTAGTCGAGGGTCTGGCGGACCACGCGCGCGAGGTCCCGCCGCCCGGTGACCTGGAACGCCTCGGCGTAGGCGACCGCGAGGAGCGCGTTGTCGTACAGCATCTTCTCGAAGTGGGGGACGAGCCAGGCGGTGTCGGTGGAGTAGCGGTGGAACCCGCCGCCCACCTGGTCGTGCAGCCCGCCCGCCGCCATCTTCTCCAGCGTGAGGGTCGCCATCCGGAGCGCCTCCGGATCGCGCGCCCGGCGGTGGTAGCGGAGGAGGAAGCGCACCGGCAGGCTGGAGGGGAACTTCGGCGCGCGGCGCAGCCCGCCGTTCACCGGGTCGAACGCGTCGCGGAATCCGCGGAACGCCGCCTCGAGCACCTCCGGCCCCGGCGTGTCGGAGGCGGGCGGCCCCTGCGGCGCGAGCGCCCCGCGGACCGCCTCCACGAGCGAGCGCGTCGCCGCCTCCACGCGCCCGGCGTCGCGCGCGTACAGGTCGGCGACCTCGCCCAGGATCGAGAGGAACCCGCGGCCGGCGCCGCGATCGCCGTCGCGGGCCGGGAAGTAGGTCCCGCCGAAGAACGGCTCCCGGTCCGGCGTGAGCCACACGCTCATGGGCCAGCCGCCGCTGCCCGTCAGGAGCTGCACCGCGGTCATGTAGAGCCCGTCCACGTCGGGCCGCTCCTCGCGGTCCACCTTGATGGGCACGTAGCGCTCGTTGAGGACGCGCGCGATCTCCTCGTCCTCGAACGACTCGCCCTCCATCACGTGGCACCAGTGGCAGGTCGAGTAGCCGACGGAGAGGAACACCGGGCGGCCGGTGCGACGGGCCTCCTCGAAGGCCTCCTCGCCCCACGGCCGCCAGCTCACCGGGTTATGAGCGTGCTGGAGGAGGTAGGGGCTCTTCTCGAGGATGAGACGGTTCGTGAACCGAGGCCGCCCCTGCGCGTCGAGGTGATGGGTGCGGGGGACGTAGCCGTCGCCCTTCGCGCGCACCGCGTCGGTGAGCCGTCGCGCGAGCGCCTCCGGGAACGGGTCCGCTCCGGGCAGCCTGTCCATCATGGACGGTGCTTAACGGGGGGCGGGCGCCCGCTCATGGTGACCCGCCAGGGACCCTCAGAAGAGGTCTTCGAGGGACTTGGCGATCCGGGCCTCGATCTCCGCGCGCATGCGCCGGGCCGCCTGCACGGTCTCCTCGATGGCGGCCTGCAGATCGCCCGCGGGCCCGCCCGGGATGACGCGCAGCGCCTCCCGGGGGAGGCGGCCCTCCGCGGGCGCATCGCCGCCTCGCCGCCCACCGGGCAGGACCACGAGCCGCGCGCGTGGGACGTCCACGTCCATGAGAACAAGCTACGGCGCCGAACGGGCGCGGGAAGGGACCCGCGGAAGGCCCACGCGGCCCCGCCCGACGTCTCGCGGCGCCCCCGGTCGCCCCGAGCGGGCGCTCAGCCCTTGATCACACCCATCGGCTCGAGCCGGGCGACGAGGCGCGAGATCCCCGCGCCGTCCATGACCGCCACGACCTGCGCCACGTCCTTGTAGGCCTCGCTCATCTCCTCGGCGAGGGTCTTCTTCCCGCGCGCGATGACCTCGATGCCCCGCGCGGCGAGCTCGCGCGCGATGGAGCGCCCGCGCCCGCGCCGGAGCGCCTCCCCGCGCGACATGAGCCGGCCTGCGCCGTGGCACGAGCTGCCGAAGGTGTCGGCCATCGCCCGCGCGGTCCCCGCGAGGACGTAGGAGTAGCGGCCCATGTCGCCCGGGATGAGCACCGGCTGGCCGGCGGCGCGGTAGGGCGCCGGCACGCGGGGATCGCCGGGCCCGAAGCAGCGCGTCGCCCCCTTGCGGTGCACGAGGACCCGCCGGACGACCCCGTCGACCGCGTGCTCCTCGAGCTTCGCGACGTTGTGGCAGACGTCGTAGAGGACGCGGGCGCCGAGCTCGCGCTCCGAGATCGCGAGGGCGTGGAGGAGCGCGCGCACGGCGAGGCCGGTCATCACCTGGCGGTTCGCCCAGGCGAAGTTCGCGGCGGCCTGCATCGCGCCGAGGTAGCGCTGGCCGAGCGCGCTCGCGATCGGCGCGGCGGCGAGCTGCGGATCGGGGAGGGTCGCGTAGTCCTCCCCGAACTCGCCGCGCCGCGCGGCGATCTCGGCGACGAACTCGTCGCAGACCTGGTAGCCGAGGCCACGCGAGCCGGTGTGGATCTGGATCGCCACCCGGTCCGGGACGAGCCCGAACGCCTCGGCGACCACCGGGTCGTACACCTCGGCGATCCGGTCCACCTCCAGGAAGTGGTTCCCGCTCCCGAGCGTGCCGAGCTGATCCGCGCCGCGCGTCCGCGCTCGCGCGCTGACGGCCGACGGATCGGCGCCGGAGAGCCGGCCGCCCTCCTCGCAGCGCTCGGCGTCGTCGCTCGCCGCGGCGAACCCGCGCCGGACCGCCCAGCGAGCGCCGCCCGCGAGGACCTCGTCGAGCGCGTCGTCCGAGAGCCGCGGGATGGCGCTCTTCGCCCCCACGCCGGTGGGGATGTCGCGGTAGAGCTGGGCGGTGACCGCGTGCAGCCGCGCGCGGACGTCCTCCGCCTCGAGGGCGGTGGTGAGGACCCGCACGCCGCAGTTGATGTCGTAGCCCACGCCGCCCGGCGACACGGCGCCGTGCTCGGCGTCCATCGCCGCCACGCCGCCGATGGGGAACCCGTATCCCCAGTGGATGTCGGGCATCGCCAGCGAGAAGCGGAGGATGCCGGGCAGGTGCGCGACGTTCGCGACCTGCTGGAGCGCGGGGTCGTCCGGCGCCGGCGGCCCGACGCTGTAGACCCGGCCCGGCACGCGCATGCGCCCTTCGCGCGGGATCTCCCATAGGTCGCCCTCGATGCGCCGGAGCTTCATTCGTTCCTCGCCAGACGAGAGTTCGAGGTTCGCGATGGTCCCCAGGGAGGGGCCCCGTCGCGAAGCGACGGGGAGGGACGCAGTCCCTCCCGGCGGGGAACGGTCGCGAACCCGCGAAGCGGGCGCGACCGTTCACGGGCCCCGCCGAGCAGGGGTGGGGCCCCGCCGACGGCGGCCAGCCGTCGGCGGGGCGGGGGCGCAGCCCCCGTCATATATCGAAGACCGCCTGCGCCACCCACCCCGCACCCTCGCGCTCGAGCCGCGCCGCGTGCCAGGTGACCGCCTTCAGATCCGCGCCCTCCGCGTGCAGCACCGGATCGCGCCGGCCGAAGGCGACGACCGCCTCCGTCCCCGCCTCGTCCACCCGCAGCACCTCGCAGGCCGCCGGGACGAGCGCCTCGGTCGCCAGCCGGTACAGGAGCTCGCGCAGCAGCGCCACGGCGCTGCCCGCGAGGCCCGGCCCACCCTCCACCGCGACGCGCTCCTCCCGCTCGGCCGCGACGGCGGCGCCGCCCGACGCGAGCGCGGCGAACGCGAGGACGAGCCGCGCGAGCGCCTCCTCCGCGGTGGCGCCGCGGGTGCGCACCCCCACGTCGGCCGTGTGGCCGAGGTCCTCGTACGGCTGCGGCAGCGAGAGGCGCATCCCGGGGGAGCTTAGCCTCCGCGCGCGCCGGCGCCGGGTTCCGCGCGGGTCAGCCCGCCTCGACGGCCGCCCGGTCGGCGAGGGGCACGATCTCGCGCGCGGAGACGCGGAGGAAGCGCGCGTAGAGGCCCACGGCCACGGCGGTGAGCCCCAGGACGAAGCCCCACCACAGCCCGGTGACGCCCAGCCCGAGGGTGAACCCGAGCAGCACGGTCGCGGGGAAGCCGAGCGCCCAGTGGCCGACCAGGTTCGCGGCGAACGCGAAGCGGGTCTCGCCCGCGCCGCGCAGCACGCCGGCGCCGACGCCCTGGATGCCGTCGGAGAGCTGGAACAGCGCGGCGATGCGCAACAGCGGCACCGCGGCCGCGACGAGCGCGGGGTCGTCGGTCATCGCCCGGGCGATGGGCCCGGGGAAGAGGAAGAAGACGAGCCCGGAGAGCGACATGAACGCGGCCCCCGAGCCGAACGCGGCGAGGCCCGCCCGGCGCGCGCCCGCGCGATCGCGACGGCCCACCGCCCAGCCCACGCGCACGGAGCCGGCGTTGCCGAAGCCGATCGCGACGGTGAACGTGAGGCTCGCGATGGAGATGGCGAGCTGGTGCGCCGCGAGCGGGAGCGCGCCGAACCGGCCGGCGAGGAAGCCGACGAGCGCGAAGATGCCGACCTCCGCGCCCATGTGCAGGCCGACGGGGAGCCCGACCGCGAGGGCCGCCCGGAGCGCGGGGCCGTCCGGCGCGCGGGCGACGCGTCCCGGCGGCCGCGGCACGCCGCGAACGGCGAGCGCGAGCAGGGCGGCCTGGGCGACCGCGCAGAGGCTCGTCGCGATCGCCGCCCCCGCGGCGCCGAGCGGCGGGATGGCGCGGAGCGGGCCGGCCACGGCGGGGAGCCCTGCGCCGCCGAACACGAGGAGCACGTCGGCGGGGACGTTGAGGAGGTTCGCGAGCACCGTCGCGACGACCATCGGCCGGACCACGCCGTGCGCCTGGAGGTAGGCGCGGCCCGAGAAGTAGAGCAGGAAGAACGGCAGCCCCGGCAGCCGCCACACGAGGTAGCGCCCCCCCTCTCGCGCGACGTCCGCGTCGATCCCGAGCGGCTCGAGCGCCGCAGGCGCGAGCAGGAACGGGACGGCGAGGGCCGCGGAGAGGGCGAGGGCGAGCCAGGTCCCCTGCCAGAGGAGGCGGCGCGCGCGGGCGTCGTCCCCCGCGCCGAGCGCCTGCGCGATGAGGGGATCGAGGCCCTGCATGACCCCCATCCCCAGCACGGACAGCGCCATGAACAGCACGTTGCCCAGGCCGACACCGGCGAGGGGCAGGGGGCCCGCCCGCCCCACGACCGCGGTGTCCACGACGCCCATGAGCGCCTGTCCGCCCTGGGCGATCGCGAGCGGGACGGCGAGTCGAACGAGCGCGGAGACCTCCGCGCGGAGCGGGCTTACGGCGGGCGTCACGGGGGGCGGAACATACTCGCAACCGGCCGGGGGCGCAGCCGGTCGGCGTACCCTTCCACACCTCGCCCTCCGGCCACGGCGGGGTCCACGCCGGCGGGGGAGCCGCCGCCTTCTCTGGCGCGGCGTAGCGTACCCAGGGTCCGGGTGCCGTCATCGGCCGGGCGGCGTCCACAGCTTGAATCAGCAGAGATCCCGGAGATCTGGCCCGATCGCGGGTTAGCCTCTCGACGGCCAGGGCCCGACATGTTTACCTCCCGCCGCCCTCGCTGGGCCCTCGATGTCAGAAACCCGCTCACCGCGCGCCGGTCCTGAAACCTCCCGCAGCGCCACCCCGGCCGCCGCCGAGGCGGCCGTCGTCGCCACGCTGGCACCTGCCCACGGGCATCGCGCGCCCGCGAGAGGCGCCGCGCTCGCGAAGCTCGCGCTCGGCGCCCTCGGCGTCGTCTACGGCGACATCGGCACGAGCCCGCTCTACTCGCTGAAGGAGTGCTTCACCGGGCACCACGGCGTCGCCCCGAGCGCGGCGAACGTGCTCGGCGTCCTCTCGCTCGTGTTCTGGGCGATGACGTTCGTCGTCACGTTCAAGTACCTGTCCTTCGTGATGCGGGCCGACAACCGAGGGGAGGGCGGCATCCTCGCCCTGCTCGCCCTGGTCGGCCGCCACGAGGCCCGCCGCCGGGGCAGACAGCTCCTCCTCATCCTCGGGCTCTTCGGCGCGGCGCTCCTCTACGGCGACGGCGTCATCACGCCGGCCATCTCCGTCCTCGGCGCCGTCGAGGGCCTCACGGTCGCCGCGCCGGCGCTCGCGCACTGGGTCGTGCCCGTCACCGTCGGCATCCTCGCGCTCCTGTTCTTCATCCAGCGGCGCGGCACGGCGGTGGTCGGCGCGGTGTTCGGCCCGGTGATGCTCGTGTGGTTCGCCTGCATCGCCATCCTGGGCGTGCGCGGGATCCTCTTCGACGCCTCGATCCTGCAGGCGGTGCTGCCGACGCACGCGATCGGCTTCTTCGCCCGGAACGGCTGGCAGGGGTTCCTCGTCCTCGGCGGCGTGGTCCTCGTCATCACGGGCGGCGAGGCGCTCTACGCGGACATGGGCCACTTCGGGAAGCGCCCGATCCGCTTCGCGTGGCTCCTCGTGGCGATGCCCGCCCTGCTCCTCAACTACATGGGGCAGGGGGCGATCCTCCTCCACGATCCGGAGGCGGCGCGGAACCCGTTCTTCCTGCTCGTGCCCGAGTGGGCGCTCTACCCGATGATCGCGATCGCCACCGCGGCCGCGATCGTCGCGTCGCAGGCCCTCATCTCCGGCGCGTTCTCGCTGACGCGCCAGGCGGTCCAGCTCGGCTACTCGCCGCGCGTGACCATCCGGCACACCTCCTCGACCGAGATCGGCCAGATCTACGTGCCGGAGGTGAACGCGCTCCTCGGCATGGCGACCATCGCCCTCGTGCTCGGGTTCAAGACCTCCTCGAACCTGGCGGCTGCGTACGGCATCGCGGTGACGGGCACGATGGCGATCACGACGCTGCTCTTCCACAGGGTCGCGCGCGATCTGTGGCGCTGGCCGCGCTGGCGCGCCTGGCCCGTCACGCTCCTCTTCCTGTTCGTGGACGTGTCCTTCCTCGGGGCGAACATCATCAAGGTCGAGGAGGGCGGGTGGTTCCCGCTCGCCGCCGCCGCGTTCGTGTTCACGCTGCTGTCCACCTGGAAGCGCGGCCGCGAGGCGCTCGCGGAGATGATGCGCGGCGCGGGCCTGCCGCTCGACGTGTTCCTCGAGGACATCGCGCGCCGCAAGCCCCAGCGCGTGCCCGGGACGGCCGTGTTCATGACCGGGAACACCGGCACCGTCCCGCCCGTGCTCCTGCACCACCTGAAGCACAACAAGGTGCTGCACGAGCGCGTGGTGCTCGCCTCCCTCATGACCGAGGAGATCCCCTCCATCCCCGACGCCGAGCGCGTCAGCGTGAAGGAGCTCGGCTCCGGCTTCTTCCAGGTGGTCGCCCGCTACGGCTTCATGGAGACCCCGGACGTGCCGGCGATGTTCGCGTCGCTGCCCCGCCGCAAGCTCGACGGGCCGAAGATCGAGCTGAAGCCGATGGAGACGACCTACTACCTCGGCCGCGAGACGCTCCTGCCGACGGGACCCTCCAAGATGTCGCGCTGGCGCAAGCGGCTCTTCATCATCATGGCGCGGAACGCCCAGACCGCGAGCGCGTTCTTCGGCCTGCCGCCGAACCGCGTGGTCGAGATGGGCGCGCAGATCCAGCTCTAGCGAGCCCGGCCCGGTCGGCGCGGACGCGGCTCGCCGCCTCGCCGAGCACGCCGCGACGCCGCCCCGCTCCCGACGATGCGCTGGCCCGACGCCCTCCGCTCCCTTCGCAAGCGCGACCTGCGGCTCTTCTTCGCCGGGCAGAGCGTCTCGCTCGCCGGCACCTGGATGCAGGGCGTCGCGCAGTCGTGGCTCGTGTGGCGGCTCACGCGCTCCTCCGAGCTCCTCGGCGTCGTGAACTTCCTCGGCCAGGTGCCCGTCTTCCTGTTCGGCATCTGGGCGGGCTCGATCGCCGATCGCCACCCCCGCCGGCGCATCGTCCTCCTCACCCAGACGAACGCGATCTTCCAGGCGGTGCTGCTCGCCGCGCTCACCCTCGCGGGCGTCGTCCGGCCCTGGCACGTGGTGGTGCTCGCCGGGATGCTGGGGCTCACCTACGCCTTCGAGATCCCGGCCCGCCAGGCGCTCCTCGCCGACATCGCCGGCAGCGACGCGCCGAACGCCATCGCGCTCAACTCCTCGATCGTGAACTCGGCGCGCATCGTGGGCCCGGCGCTCGCGGGCGCCCTCGTCGCCGCGGTGGGGGAGGGCTTTTGCTTCGCGCTCAACGCGCTCTCCTTCGCCGGCACCTACTACGCGCTCGTGAAGATGCATCCGCCGCCGCAGCCGACGGTGGAGGGGGGCCGTCGCGCCCACCTGCTCGAGGGGCTCGCCTACGCTGGGCGAACCGGCCACGTGCGGGCGCTGCTCGCGCTCCTCGCCGTCTCGAGCTTCTTCGCCATGCCCTACCAGGCGCTCCTGCCGGTGGTCTCGGCGGAGGTGCTCCACGGCGGGGCGGGGCTGTATGGGCTCCTGCTCGGCAGCGCCGGCGCCGGCGCGCTCGTCGGCGCGGTCGGCCTCCTCCTGCGCAAGGGGCTCGCCGGCCTGGGCCGCCGCGTGGCGCTCGGCACGACCCTCCTCGGCGCGGGCCTCCTCGCGCTCTCCTTCTCCCGCCACCCGGTCGTCGCCGGCGCCTCGCTCGTCGTGGCCGGGTTCGGGTTCATCACCCAGATGGCCGGCACGATGACGCTCTTGCAGGGGCTCGCGCCGGTCGACATGCGGGGGCGGGTGATGGGGCTCTTCTCGACCCTGTTCGTGGGCGTGACGCCGTTCGGCTCCCTCGCCGCCGGCTTCGCCGCGAGCCGCTTCGGCGCCCCGCGCACCATCGGCGCCGGAGCGGCGGTGGTGATCTGCGCGAGCGCCGTGTTTCACCTCGCGCTCCCGCGCCTGCGCCGGACCGTGCTCGCGCAGCACCCCACGCTCTTCCCGCCTGCGTCGCAGTGAGCGCGAGAGGCCCCGCCCCCGGAACCGGACCCGACCCCCCTTGCGCCGCCCCCTCCCCCCATCCAGCGCCACGCCGCCCCAGGGCTGGCTCGCCTTCTCCGTCGTCGCGGTCGGTACGGTCATGGCGACGCTCGACGGCAACATCGTGAACGTCGCGCTGCCGACCCTCGGCCGCGAGCTCGGCGCGGCGGTCGGGCCGCTGCAGTGGGTCGTGAACGCGTACCTGCTCGCGATCACCGCGACGCTCGTCCCCCTCGGCCGGCTCGGCGACCGGTTCGGGCACCGCGCCGTCTACACCGCCGGGCTCCTCGTGTTCACGGCGGGGTCGGCGCTCTGCGGGCTCGCCGGCGGGCTCGGCGTGCTCGTCCTGTCGCGCGGGGTCCAGGCGCTGGGCGCGAGCGCGATGATGGCGATCGGACCGGCGATCATCACCGCGGCGTTCCCGGCCAGCATGCGCGGGCGCGCGCTCGGGGCGGCCGGCACCGTCGTCGCCCTCGGCCTCACCGCGGGGCCGCCGCTCGGGGGCCTCATCCTCACGCACCTCTCCTGGCGCTGGATCTTCTACGTGAACGTGCCCATCGGGATCGCCGGCGCGGCCTGGGCGCTGCGGGTCCTCGCGCGCGGCGGCGGGAACGCGGGCGGGCCGCTGCTCGACACGCGGCTGTTCAGGATCCCGCTCTTCACCTGGGGCCTCGTCGCGGGGCTGCTCTCCTACGCCGCGATGTTCTCGCAGACGTTCCTCACGCCCTTCTTCCTCGCGCGCGTGCTCGGGCTCGCCCCCGGGTCGCTCGGGCTCGTCCTCGCCGCGGTCCCGCTGGCGCTGTCGGTGGCGTCGCCGCTCTCCGGCTGGATCGCCGATCGCCTCGGGGGGCGGTGGCTCCCCGCGGTCGGGATGCTGCTCCTCGCGGCGGGCCTCACGGCGCTGTCGTTCGCGAGCGCGCAGGGCGGCGCCGCCGGGTTCGCGGCGCGCCTCGCCCTGTGCGGCGCCGGGATGGGGCTCTTCCAGGCGCCGAACAACGCGCTCGTCATGGGCGCGCTGCCGCGCGAGCGGCTCGGCTCGGGCGGCGGCCTGCTCGCGACCGCGCGGAGTGCCGGGATGGCGGCGGGGGTGGGGCTCGCGGGCGCGCTGTTCGCGCTGCGCGCCGGGTCCGGCGCGAGCGGCGAGGCGTTCCTCGGCGGCTACGCGCTCGCGCTCCGCGCCGGCGCTGCGGTGGCCGTGCTCGCCGCGGCGGCGTCGCTCG
>NZ_JALCZB010000082.1:0-20697 GCF_022690745.1 Anaeromyxobacter sp. SG64
CGCCGAGGCGCCGGGCCGGGCCGCGCCCGTCGCGGGCGCGCTGCGCGACACCGCGGTCGCCGCCGCCCGCGATCCGCAGACGCGGCGCGCGTTCCTGGCCGACGTCCTCGCGGCGGCGCTCGCGGCGGCGATCACGAGCGCCGTCGCGGTGCTCGTCCTCCTGCTGGCGCGACGCCTCCCCCTGCTCGTCCACGACTTCCATCACCTCCCGCTCGTGCGCGGGACCGCGCGCGTCCAGGCCGGCTTCCTCGCGATCGTCCTGCTCCTGGCGCCGCTCGCGTTCGGGCTCGGGCCCCTCGTCGCGCTCGCGGTGCTGGCGCTCGCCGCCTGGCCCTACCTCGCGCGCGCGGAGCGCGCCGTGGCGACCGCGGCGCTCGCGGCCCTGCTCGCGGTGCCGTGGGCCTCCGGGGCGGCGGCGCGCGCGACCGCCTGGACCGGCACGCTCGCGGAGCGGGTCCAGGCGGTGGAGCACGGGGCGGCCTCCGACGAGGACGCCGCCGCGCTCGAGGCGGCCGCCGGCGAGCCCGCCCCGGCGGTGGTCCACGCCGCCCTGGGGAGGTTCGCGAAGCGGCGCGGCGACCTCGCCGGTGCGCTCCGGCACTACCGCGCGGCGGCCGCCGCCGACGAGCGCGCTCCGGAGCTCTCGGTGAACCTCGGCAACGCGCTGTTCCTCGCGGGCGATCTCGAGGGCGCGCGGGCCGCGTACCTCGCCGCGTCGGACCGCGCGGCGGGCGACCCGCTCGTGCAGGGCGCCGCGAGCTACGGGCTCTCGAAGCTCTACCTGCGCACCGCGGAGATGGACCGCAGCGCGGCCGCCCGCGAGAAGGCGGAGGCGCAGGCCGGCGCGTTCCTGCGGGCGCGCGGCTCGGACGACGACTTCTCGGCGAACCGCTGGCTCGTCGATCTGCCCATCCCGGAGGGCCGCCTCGCGGCGCTCGCGAACGCCGACGGGGCCGCGGGGCGCGTGCGCGCGTGGGCGGAGGCGCGGCTCGCCGGGACGCTCCCGCGCGCGGCGCTCCCCTGGGCGGGGGTCGGGTTCCTCGCGGCGCTGTGGCTCCTCTCGGCGCTCGCCCCGCGCCTCGGCCCCTCGCGCGCGTGCGAGGGCTGCGGCGGGGCCGCGTGCCGCCGCTGCGGGCCTGCGTCGGACGTCCGCTGCGGCCAGTGCGTGAACGCCTTCGAGCGGCGCGGCCTCGTCGACGCCCGCGACCGGCTCCGCAAGGAGGCGCAGATCCGGCGCCACGCCCGCCTCTCCGCGCTCTCGGCCCGCATCCTCGCGCTCGTGGGCGGCGGCGCGGGCCCGCTCTGGAGCGGCGCGCCGGTGCGCGGGGCGCTGCTCCTCCTCGCGCTCCTGTTCCTCGGGTTCGTGGTCTGGTTCTGGCGCGGCGTCCTGCCCCCGCCCGAGGCGACGCCCTGGGTGCTCGCGGGCAAGCTCGCCGTCGCGGCGCCGCTCGCGCTCCTCGCGTGGGGGCTCGCGGTGCGCGACGCGTTCCGCCGCACGCGCTGAGGGAGACGGCGATGGCGCTCACCGGGACCCTCAAGGACTTCGGCATCGCGGAGATCCTCCAGCTCATCGGCCAGCAGGCCAAGACGGGCGTGCTCCACCTTCGCGGGAGCGGCGACGAGATCCGCATCGCCCTCGCCGACGGCTGCGTCGTCCACGCCGAGTCGGCGGGCCGCAAGTCGCGCGAGCGCCTCGGGACCCTGCTCGTCCGCGCCGGGCTCGTGAGCCCGGACGGCCTCCAGCACGCGCTCGAGGTCCAGAAGCGCAGCCTGCGCCGGCTCGGCGACGTCCTCGTCGAGGAGGGGCTCGTCTCGACGGCGGCGCTGAAGGAGATGACGGCGCTGCAGACCACCGAGACGGTCTACCGGCTCTTCCACTGGAAGAGCGGGACGTACGCGTTCGAGCCGGGCGAGGTGGAGTGGGACCGCGCGACCGTCACGCCGCTCCGCGCCGAGTCGGTCCTGATGGAGGGGTTCCGCCAGGTCGACGAGTGGCCGATGATCCGCAAGCGGATCACCTCCACCGCGATGACGTTCGAGCGGCTCCGGCCGCTCGGCGCCGAGCGCGGGGCCGGCGCGGGCTCCGCGCCCGCCGGCGGCGACGACGTGGACGCGGCGTTCGACGCGTTCGGCGAGGAGCCCGTCGAGCGGAAGGGCGAGTTCGCGAGCCTGGGCCCGAACGAGCGGCGCGTCCACGCGCTCGCCGAGCCGGGGCGGCCCGTCGAGGAGATCGTCGACCTCTCGCGCCTGGGCGAGTTCGAGACGTGCAAGGCGCTCCTCGCCCTCGTGAACCTCGGCTACCTGGCGCCGATCGCCCCGGCGCGCCGGACCTCCGCCGTGGGCGTGTACGGGCGGGAAGGGTGGGGCAGCCGCCTGCGCCGCGCCGCGGTCCGCGTGGTCGCGACGGTGGCCCTCGCCGCGGCGCTCGCCGGGATCGCGACCTGGGTCGACGCGCGCGGCCTCGCCGCGCAGGCGAGCGCCGAGGTGGCGGACGACGCCGGCCGGCGGTTCCTCGCGCGCGCCCAGGCGTCCCGGCTGCGGAGCGCGCTCGAGATCTACCGCGTGGAGCGCGGCGAGTACCCGCCGTCCCTCTCCGCCCTCGTGGAGGCGGACCTCGCCTCCGCGCGCGATCTTCGCCACCCGTGGCCGGTCGAGTGGTACTACCGCCGGACGGCCGAGGGCCGCTTCGTGCTCCTGCCCCCCGTGGAGTAGCCGCCTCCTCCGCGTGCCGGCCGGGGCCGCGGCGGTTATCGTGCGATCGAGGACCGCGACGTACAAACGCGCGGCCCCGGAGGAGACGCTTGGTTCAGACCGCGGCGGAACCGCTGAAGACGGCACGGCTCGACTTCCCGGACAACGACAAGGTTCGCGCGCTCTGCGGCGCGCACAGCGAGCACCTGAAGCTCATCGAGCGCCGCCTCGGCGTGCAGCTCGGCCTGCGCGGCGGACAGATCGTGGTGGCGGCGCCGGAGGAGGCGCGCGTGAAGGTGGCCGAGGGGCTCGTGCGCGAGCTGTACGGGCTCGTCGAGGACGGCTATCCCCTCTACCTCGAGGACGTCGACCAGGCCACGAAGCTCGCCGGCCAGGGCGTGCCGCTCAAGGAGGTCTTCGGCGACACCGTCTTCGTCTCCTCGCGCCACCGGATCATCACGCCGAAGGGGCTCGCGCAGAAGCGCTACATCCAGGCGATCCGCGATCACGACATCGTGTTCGGCATCGGCCCCGCCGGCACCGGCAAGACCTACCTCGCCATGGCGATGGCGGTGTCGTTCCTCGTGGAGCGCAAGGTGAAGCGCATCGTGCTCACGCGGCCGGCGGTGGAGGCGGGCGAGAAGCTCGGCTTCCTGCCCGGAGACATCGCGGAGAAGGTGAACCCGTACCTGCGCCCGCTCCACGACGCCCTGTTCGACATGGTGGACTACGAGAAGGCGACGGCCTTCATGGAGCGCGGGACGGTCGAGGTCGCGCCGCTCGCGTTCATGCGCGGCCGCACCCTCAACGACGCATTCATCATCCTCGACGAGGCGCAGAACACGACCGAGGAGCAGATGAAGATGTTCCTCACGCGCCTCGGCTACGGCTCGAAGGCGGTCGTCACCGGCGACGTCACGCAGGTGGACCTGCCGTCCGGGCGCGGCTCGGGGCTCATCGAGGTCCAGAAGGTGCTGCGCGGCGTGGAGGGCGTCGGCTTCTGCCAGTTCAGCGAGGTGGACGTGGTCCGCCACCCGCTCGTGCAGGAGGTGGTCCGCGCCTACGACGTGTTCGAGGCGGAGCGGCGCGCGCGCGCCGAGGCGGCGAAGGCGGAGCGGGAGCGGCCCACCGCGCCGGCCCAGGCGCAGCCGGCCGGGAACGCCGACCGGACGGGCGCCGGCGAGTAGGACCCCGGGCGGGGGAAGCCTACCGGGGGCCTGGAAGGTTCCATCGGGGACACCGGACCCGGTTGCCAGGGGGCTCCCCCGGTGCGAGGCTGCGCGCCTGTGCCCGAACCGACCGAAGTCTCCACGACCCAGCCGCCCGTGCAGGCTGCCGCCGGGCCGCTCGCCGAGCGGCGCGTCGACTGGCTCGGGCGCATCATGCGCCTCGGGCTCGTCCTCCTCATCGCGACTGCCGCAGGGCTCCTGCTCGCGCCGTTCGCCGCGCACCGGCTCCCGGGCCCCGACGCGCTGGGCTCCCCGGCGCCGGTCACCATCAAGGCGGATCGGGACTACGACATCGTGGACGCGGAGGCGACCGCGCGCCGCCGCGCCGAGGCCGCCGCCGCCGAGCGGACGGTCTACGACCACGACTCCGGCGCCGCCGACGAGGCGGTCGCCCGCATCCACGCCGCGTTCGAGCTCATGCGGGGCGAGGAGGCCGCCCTCCGCGACACGCCCGCCGCCCGCGACGCCCGCGAGCTGGAGCGGCGCTACGCCGCCCAGCGCGACGCGTTCGTCTCGCGGCTCCAGGTGCTCGTCCGCGACGAGGACGTGGCGGCCCTCACGCAGGCCCGGTTCTCCGAGGCGGTCGAGCACGATCTGGCGGCGCTCGCGCAGAAGGGGCTCGAGGGGCTCGTCGTCGAGGACGCGAAGCTCCTCCCCGCGGGGCGGGACCCGGCCTTCGCGCTGCGCACCTTCGGCGACGGCGCGCTGCGCGGAGAGCGCACGCTCTCCGACGTCTCCCTGGTCCGCACCGTGGAGAAGGCGCGCGAGGAGGTCGCGCGGACCGCGGCGGCGCGGCTCCAGCACGAGCCGCCTGCCCTGCGCGCCGCCATCGCGCGGCTCTCGACGGCCATGGTCCGGCCGACCCTCGTCCACAACCAGGCCGAGACGGAGCGGCGGAAGTCGGAGGCCGCCGCCCGCGTGAAGCCGGTCGTCATCCCGGTGAAGCGGGGCGAGAAGATCATCGGCGACGGGGAGCGGATCGAGGCGCGGCACCTCGTCGTGCTCGACGGGATGCGCGCGCAGCGCCAGGACGAGGACATCACGCACGTCCGCCTGGGCGGCGGCGCGCTCGTCGGCCTCCTCGTCGTCCTGCTCTGGGGCTACGCGCGCCGGAACTTCCCGGGCTTCCGCCCCGCGCGCCGCGACGCGATCCTCATGGCGGGTCTCCTCCTCGGGACCCTGGCGCTGGGGTTCCTCGGCTTCACCGTCGCGGACGCGCTCCACGAGCGGTTCCCGCTCCTGCCGCGGCCGTCGCTGCACTACCTCGTGCCGTTCGCGGCGGGCGCCATGATCGTGCGGCAGGTGCTCGCCGCGGAGACCGCGCTCCTCTTCTCGCTCGCGGCGGGGCTCTCGGCGGGGCTCCTCGCCGGGCAGTCGATGTCGTTCGCCGTCTACGCGACGCTCACCTCGCTCGCGGCCGCGGGGCTCGTGCCGGGGAGCCGCGACCGGGCGGGCCTGTTCCGCGCGGGCCTCGCCGTGGGCGTCGTCGGCGTCGCCGTGACCGTCGCGATCGGCCTCCACGGGGGGAAGGGCGCGGCGGAGATCCTGGTCGCCGCCGGCGCCGCCCTGGCCGGCGGGGCGCTGCTCTTGCCCGTCGCCGTGGTGGGGATCCTGCCCGCCGTCGAGGGGCTCTTCGGCTACGTCACCGACGTGAAGCTCCTCGAGCTCGCGAACCTGAACCACCCCGCGCTGAAGGAGCTCATCGTCCAGGCGCCGGGGACGTACCACCACGCGATCCTGATGGGCTCGATGGTGGAGGCGGCGGCGCAGGCCATCGGCGCGAACCCCCTGCTCGCCAAGGTGTGCGCCTACTACCACGACCTCGGGAAGATCCGGAACCCGGTCTACTTCGCCGAGAACCAGCGCGGCGAGAACCGCCACGACGCCCTCGCGCCCAGCATGAGCGCGCTCATCATCAAGCGGCACGTGACGGACGGCCTCGAGCTCGCGCGCCAGTGGCGGCTCCCCAAGGTGGTCGCGGACGCGATCCCGCAGCACCAGGGGACGCGGCTCGTCGGCTACTTCTGGGCGCGCGCGCTGAAGATGGCCGCCGAGGGGCGGGGGGCCCCGCCGGACGAGGCGCTCTTCCGCTACGCGGGGCCGAAGCCGCAGAGCCGCGAGGCGGCGCTCGTCATGATCGCCGACTCCTGCGAGGCCTCGTCGCGCGCGCTGCCCGAGCCCACCGAGGCGGCGCTGCGGGCGCTCGTGTCGAAGCGGGTGAACGAGATCTTCAGCGAGGGCCAGCTCGACGAGTGCGAGCTCACCCTCCGCGACCTCAACGCGATCGCGGGCGCGATGGTGAGCGCCCTCGAGGCCATCTACCACACGCGGCCGGCGTACCCGGCGCGCTCCGGCGAGGAGCCGAGCACGCCGCCCGCCATCCAGGTCGTCTCCCGCCCGTGACCGTCCGGCTCGCCACCGAGCACCCGCGCGGGCGCGCCGCCGCGCGCCGCCTGCGCGCCCGCGCCGCCGCCTACCTCGCCGCCGTCGGGCGCGGCGAGGCGGAGCTCTCCGTCCTCCTCGTCACGGACCGGCGCATCCGGATCCTCAACCGGGAGTGGCGCGGCAAGGACGCGGCCACCGACGTGCTGTCGTTCCCGCAGAGCGAGCCGCCGGGGAATGGGCCGCTCCTGGGCGACGTGGTAATCTCGCTCGACACCGCCGCCCGGAGGGCGCGCCAGGAGCGGCGGGCGGTCGGCGCGGAGCTCGACCGTTACCTCGCACACGGGCTCCTCCACCTGCTCGGTTACGACCACGAGCGGCCCGCCGACGCGAGGCGCATGGCGCGCAAGGAGGCGGAGCTCGCGCGCGCCGAGGGGCTCGTCGGCGCGGCGCTCCGGGAGGGCGGCCGGCCCACGCGCGGCGCCCCGGAGACCGAGACTTCATGGACCCGTTCGCCGACATCGACCTCGACTCAGAGTCGGTCTGGCTCGACGGCGCGTGGTACACGCGCGAGGACCTCGCGCACCGCATCAAGGAGATGATCGAGGCCGGTGACTTCCGCGTCTCGCGGCCGAGCCAGGCGCTCGAGCGGCTGGAGGCGGCCCTCGCCCAGGCGCGCATCGTCACCGTCCGCATGCCGGCCGATCTCGCGGACGCGGTGGGCACGACCGCCACGCGGCTCGGTCGCCCGGTCGGTCACCTCGTGCGCGAGGCGGTCGCCTACTACCTCGCCGCCGCGGCCGCCTACGTCGCCGGGCAGGACGCGCCCGCCGCCGCACCCGAGGACGAGCCCGCGGAGGCGAGCGGGCGGCGTCGCTAGGCCACGAGTTGCGCCGCGCCGCCCGGCGCGGCAAGAACAACCTCGATCGCACGGATCCCGATGAAGCGCGCTCTCCCGTACCTCGCCGCGGTGGCCTCCGGCGCCGCCCTGGCGCTCGCCTTGCCGCTCGTCGTGCCGTTCCTCTCCATCCGGCAGGTGGATCCCGCGGGCTGGCTCGAGCCCGTGGCGTGGTTCGCGCTCGTGCCCGCGCTGCTCGCGCTCCGGGGGGCGCCCTCGGCGCGCGCCGCGGCCCTCCGCGGCCTCGTGGCCGGCCTCGGCTACTTCTACGTCGCCATCTACTGGGTCTCGAACGCCATGACCGAGTTCGGGGGGCTCTCCCTCGGGCTTTCGTTCGTCGCGCTCACGCTGCTCGTGCTCTACATGGCCGCCCACTGGGCGGCGGCGTTCGCCGTCGCCTGGACGATCCGGGCGCGGCTCGGCTGGCCGCTCCACCTGCACCTCCCGCTCGTGTGGGCCGCGTTCGAGCTGTCGCGGAACTACCTGTTCTCCGGCTTCCCGTGGGCGAACGTCGGCTACACGCAGGTGCGGACCCTGCCCGTGGCCCAGCTCGCCGCGCTGGCCGGCGTCTACGCCCTCGCGGCGGTGGTGGTGCTCGTGAACGCGGTGATCGCCGAGGCGATCGCCGCGCGCCGCGAGGGGCGGCCCCTGCCGCGCCGGGCGGTGGTCGCGACGGCGGCCCTGCTCGCCCTGGTCGTGGCGCACGGCGAGCTCAGGCTGCGCCACGTGCGGGCGCGGATGGCCGAGGCGCCGAAGCTCACCGTCGGGATCGTCCAGCCGAACGTGAACCAGTCGGTGAAGAACCGGGCGCGCGACAACTTCGACTACATCCTCGACCGCCTCGTCCCCCTCACCGTCGAGGCGGACCGCCGCGGCGCGGATCTCGTCGCCTGGCCGGAGTCGGCGTACCCGATGTACCTCTCGCCCGGGGTGCGCTCGCTCGCGCTGCCCGGCTACGAGCTGCCGGTCCTGTCGCACGCGCACCTGCTCCTGGGCGCCGCGACCATCGAGCGGCTGCGCGGGGAGGGCGGCGAGCGCGTCTCGCGCGTGGGCAACGTGAACCTGCTCCTCACGCCGCGGCTCGAGGTCCTCGGCGGCTACCAGAAGCACCACCTGGTGCCCTTCGGCGAGTACGTCCCGCTCCAGGAGTGGCTGCCGTTCCTGAAGCAGGTCGTGCCGAGCTTCGCGCCTTCCGCGCCGGGAGCGGAGCTCGCGGTCCTCGCGTTCCCCGCGCCGGGCGGGCAGGCGGTGCCCGACCCCGCGCCGGAGGGGCGCAGCGCCGGCGCCGCGCTGGGCCTCGTCGCGCCCGCGCGCGCGGCGGAGCCGGCCGCGCCGGGCGACTCGGTGCGCCTCGCCCCCATGATCTGCTTCGACGCCATCTTCCCCGAGATCAACGTCGCCTTCGCGCGCCAGCCGCTCGAGCCGGAGCTGCTCGTGAACTCCACGAACGACGCCTGGTACGGCTACTCGTCGGGGCCGTACCAGTTCCTCGACATCGTGCGGATGCGGGCGATCGAGGCGGGCAAGGCCGTCGTGCGGCCCGCCTACGCCGGCGTCTCGGCGGTGCTCCTCCCCACCGGCGAGCTCGCGCCGGGCGCGCTGGAGATCGGGCCCGTCGATCTCGATCGCGCCCCCCATCCCGACGAGCCCGCGCGCCTCCTCCTCGCCGAGGTCCCGCGCTTGCGCGGGCGCACCCCCTACACTACAGTCGGCGACCTCTTCGCCTACGCGAGCGCGCTCTTCACCGTGGCGGCGCTCGCGGCCGCGCTCCGCGCCGGCCGTCGCCCCGCGCGGACGTAGCGAGACGCCCGAGGACACCCATGGCCGGACCGACGAACGAACGCATCGCGGAGCTCACCCGTCGCCTGGAGGCGCTCCGGGGGTCGCTTTGACGTCGACCGCAAGCAGCGGCGGGTCGAGGAGATCTCCAAGCTCTCCGAGGACGGCGCGTTCTGGTCGGACGCCGCCAAGGCGCAGGCGCTCCTCAAGGAGAAGGCCCAGCTCGAGGCGGTGACGGGGGGCTATGGCCGCGTGCGCCGCGGGCTCGACGACGCGGAGGCGCTCGCCGAGCTCGCCGAGGAGGCGCGCGACGAGGCCACCCGCGCCGAGGCGGCGCAGCACTGCGAGGTCGTGGCGAAGGACCTCGAGGCCCTCGAGTTCCAGCGGATGCTCTCCGGGGAGCACGACCGCGCCGGCGCGATCGTCGAGGTGAAGAGCGGCGCGGGCGGCGTCGAGGCCATGGACTGGGCCGCGATGCTGTACCGGATGTACATGCGCTACTGCGAGCGTCGAGGCTGGGCGGTCGAGCCCGCCGACCTCGTGGCGGGCGAGGAGGCCGGCATCTCGCAGGCCTCCTTCATCGCGCGCGGCGACTTCGCCTACGGCTTCATGAAGGCGGAGCGCGGCGTGCACCGGCTCGTCCGGATCAGCCCCTTCGACCAGGCCGCGCGCCGGCAGACGAGCTTCGCGGCGGTGGACGTGACGCCGGAGATCGACGACGACATCGTCGTCGACATCAAGGAGGCGGACGTCCGGGTGGACACCTACCGCTCCTCGGGCGCGGGCGGGCAGAAGGTGAACAAGACCGACTCGGCGGTCCGCCTCACGCACATCCCGACCGGGCTCGTCGTCGCGGTCCAGAACGAGCGCTCGCAGCAGAAGAACCGCAACGTCGCCTGGAAGATCCTGCGCGCGAAGCTCTACGACCTCGAGGAGAAGAAGCGCGCCGAGGCCCGCGACGTCGTCGAGGCGGCCAAGAAGGACATCGACTTCGGCTCGCAGATCCGCAGCTACGTCCTGCAGCCGTACCGGATGGTGAAGGATCTCCGGACCGGCGTGGAGACGGGCAAGGTGGACGACGTGCTGGACGGCGACCTCGACGGCTTCATCCAGCCCTACCTGCTGGGCGTGAGGCGCACGGATCGTCCGGTGGACGACTAGGTCAGGGCGCCGCGGCGGCCGTCCTCGCCCGTCGCGCCGGCGGGTTCGCGCCGCGGGATCCGAGAGCTCCCGGTGCGGCCCCGGGCGGCGCGGCTACTGCGGGGAATAGACGATCGGCTGGCGCGCCAGCACGAAGCGGTCGATCGCGTCGACCGCCCAGCCCGGCAGGTTGAAGAGCTTCACGCCGCAGCCGGTCGGCTGGCGGCCGATGGTCGCGCTCTTCTCGCGGACGAACGCGACCTCGCCCTCGAGGTCGATCCGGCGCCCGTCGGCGAGGCCGAGCCTCACCTGGAGCCGCGTGCCGGTGGGGGGCGGCATGGCCGTGGCGATGAAGACGCCGCCCGAGTCCACCCGCCGCGTCGGCCCGACGTAGAAGTTGTGCTCCGAGACGAGGCTCACCGTCACCTCGACGCGGGTCGGGACGGGGCGCGAGCGCGGCTCGTCCACGAGCTCCTCGTCGATGAGCGCCATCAGATCGACGGGGCTCGTGCGCGGGCGTGGCGCCGCGAGGGGCCCCGCCGCGTCGGCGAGGGAGTGCGTGGGCGCTGGCGCCGGCGCCGGGCGCTGGGCGGGCGAGGGGGACGACACGGCGCCGGGCGGGACCGCGCCGATGGTCCGCTCCACCACGACGAGCGGGCGGGAGAGCACCTCCGCGCGGGCCAGCGCGCGCTCGGCGCCCGCCACCGCGGCGAGCGGCTCGACCACCTCCCGCGAGGGCGCCACCATCACGACGCGCACCCCGACCTTGGCGGTGTTCGCCGCGGTGGAGAGCGCGGGCCCCCAGCTCCCGTCGGGCGCGGCGGGCAGGAGCAGCACGAGCACGTGCGGCGCGACCGCGCGCACGATCGCCTCCAGCTCGGCGGGGCCGGGCATGCAGTGGATCGCGTAGCCCGCCCGCTCGAGGTGCAGGTGGAGCGCGATCGAGACGTCCGCGTCCGAGCCGACCACGAGGACGCGCGACGCCGCTGGTGCGGCGAGGGTCACGCGGTGCGGCCCCCCGTCTCCATCAGGATCCGCCGCTCCAGGTCGGCGCGGTTCGTGGCGTTCGCGAGCGCGCTGTCGAGCGAGATGTGCTTCGACTCGTGGAGCCGGTACAGGTACTGGTCGAAGCTGTTCATCCCGAGATCCGAGCCGGCGGTCTCCATGTAGCTCTTGAGCTCGGTGATCTTGGAGCGGTCGCGGATGAGCTCGCGGACCGTGCTCGTCGCGAGCAGCGCCTCCACCGCGGGGATGAGGCCCGCCGCGTCGGCGCGCATGAGGAGCCGCAGCGCCACCACCGCCTGGAGGTTGTCGGCGAGCCGGGCGCGCACCGTGTCCTGCTCCTCGGCCGGGAACAGCCCGACGAGCCGGTTCACCGCGCGGGGGACGTCGGGGGTGTGGAGGGAGGTGATGACGAGGTGGCCGGTCTCGGCGGCCTTCAGGCAGATGTCGGCCGCCTCGCGGTCGCGCAGCTCGCCCACCATGATGATGTCGGGGTCCTGCCGGAGCGCGGCGCGCAGCGCGTCGGTGTAGCTCGCGGTGTCCGAGCCGACCTCGCGCTGGATGACGAGCCCCTTCCCGCCGGGGAAGATGAACTCGATGGGATCCTCCACCGTCACGACGTGGAGCCGCTCCTGCTGGATGATGAAGTTGATGAGCGCGGCGATCGTGGTGGACTTCCCGTTCCCGGTCGCGCCGGTGACGCAGACGAGCCCGCGCCGCGCCTCCGCGATCGTGCGGACCACGGGCGGCAGGTTCAGCGTCTCGAAGTCGGGGATCTGGAACGGGATGGTGCGCATCACCGCGCCCCAGCTCCCGCGCTGCTTGAAGATCGAGGCGCGGAAGCGGGAGACGCCGGGCAGGGAGTAGCTGCGGTCCACCTCGCGGAAGTCGAGGGGCGTGAACCCCGAGCCGGGCGCCCCCAGGACGAAGTTCGCGATCGCCTCCGTGTCGGCGTGCGTGAGGGGCGGATACTTCGCGGCGAGCAGCTCGCCGAACACGCGGTACGTCGGCGGGTAGCCGACCTCGAAGTGGACGTCGCTCGCCTGCCGCTTCACCGCGAGCTGCAGGAACGAATGGAACATCTCCTCGCTGAGCGGACCCTGGCCATCCATGGCGGGCGAGTCTACCCGCGCCCCGGGCGAGCGGCCAATCGCGTGCTCGCGGAAGAGCGCGCCGGAGATGTCGTCGGCGCGCCTACCATTGGGCGCCCGCGCGCACCCGGGAAGCGCGCCGGGCGGCCGTGGCTCGCGCGGGGGAGCGGGCCCGCGCCCGGCGTGCGCCGCCCCGGTGCGTGGCCCCGGCGCCGGGCGCGGCCTACCGTGTGGAGGTGCGCATCGCGATCGTCTCGACCCCCTTCGTCCCCGTTCCTCCCCCGGCGTACGGCGGGACGGAGCTCGTCGTCCACGCGCTCTACCGCGCCCTCGCCCGCGCAGGCCACGACGTCACCGTCTTCGCGACGGGCGACTCGACCGCCCGCGGCGTGCGCGCCTTCTTCGAGCGCGCCGTGTGGCCGCCCGATCCCTACTCCGAGATCCTCCACTGCCGCTTCGCCGCGCAGGAGATCGCCGCGGGCGGCTACGACGTGGTGCACGCGAACGTCCCCGCCATGCTCGCCTTCGCCGACGAGCTGCGCCCGCCGATGGTCTACACCCTGCACCACGCGCTCGAGCCCACCCTGGCGCGCTTCTACGAGCGCGTCGAGGGCGTACGCCTGGTCGCCATCTCGGAGCGGCAGGCGGAGCTCGCGCGGCCCGCGCCGCACGACGTCGTCCACCACGGGCTCGATCCGGAGCTGTACCCCGTCGCCGGCACGGGCGGGGGCGGAGCGTTCTTCCTCGGGCGGCTCTCCTGGTGCAAGGCGCCGGAGGTCGCGATCGAGGCTGCGGCGCGGGCCGGCGTCCCCATCACCGTGGCCGGCGCCATCCACGGCGACGCCGCGCCGGAGGGCTGGCGAGAGCGCGTGCTCGCGCCCGCGCTCCGGCGGCCACACGTGAGCTGGGTGCGCGAGGCCGATCTCGCCGCCAAGCGCCGCCTCTTCGCGACCTCGCGCGCCTTGCTCGTCCCGCTGCGCTGGGACGAGCCGTTCGGGCTCGTGATGATCGAGGCCGCGCTCGCGGGGTGCCCCGTCATCGCGTCGCCCAGCGGCGCGGCGCCGGAGATCGTCGAGGACGGCGAGACCGGCTTCCTGGTCCGCTCGGAGCGCGAGATGGCGGCCGCGCTGCGGCGGGTCGGCGCGCTCGACCGCCGGGCCATCCAGGCCCGGGCGCGGCACCGCTTCGGGGCCGATCGGATGGCGGCCGGGTACCTCGCCGTGTATCGCGCCGCGATCGCCGAGCGCATGCGCCTGCGGCTCGGCGGGGCGCCCGCGGCGGAGGACGGATGGACGACGCTCGCGCAGTGAGCCTCGCGCGACCGGAGGACCTGCTCGGCTACTCGGACCCCTCGACGCAGCCCGAGGCGACGGGGGTCGACAAGCTCGTCCTGAAGCGCGGCAACCTCTTCCTGGTGGCCAACCGGCTCGGGGACGTGGCGCCGGCGGGCGCCCGCGACCTCGGGCTCTTCCTCACCGACACGCGCCACCTCTCCTCGTGGAAGCTCTCGGTGAAGGGCGGGCCGCCCCTCTGCCTGTCGTCCCAGGTGTCGCCCGAGTACGTCGCCCAGATCGACTTCACCGTCACGAGCCTGCACGAGGGGGATCTCCTCGGGCGCGAGCCGCTGAACTACGTCCACCTGCGGCGCGACCAGATCATCGACGACGTCTTCCTCGAGCGCATCGTCCTCACGAACTTCCTCGACCGCCCCATCGCCTTCTGGATCGAGATGTGCTGGGCTGCGGACTTCGCGGACGTCTTCGAGATCCGCGGCGCCCAGCGCGCGGCGCGCGGCACCTACGAGGTCCCGCGCGTGGAGAAGGACCGCGCGATCCTGCGCTACGACGGGCGCGACGGGCGCGGGTACGCGACGGAGATCCGGCTGGAGGGGCTGCGGGCGGACGGCCCCGCGCGCCTCTCGCGCATGGGGGGCCGGGGCGCGCGGGTGGATCTCCACCTCGAGCCGGCCGGCAAGGTCGAGCTGTCGTTCGTCGTCGCGGCGGGGATCGAGCGCGGTCCGGCGGCCGGCCGGAGGGGGCGCGACGAGGACCGCGAGGTGCCCCGCGGCCCGTCCGCGTCGTTCGACGCGCGCGCCCGCGCGACCCGCGACGCCTACGACTCGTGGGAGCGCGGCGCGACGCACTTCCGCTCGTCGAACGATCTCTTCGACCTCGCGCTCCACAACGCCGTCGCCGACCTGAAGGCGCTGCGCGTCTACCACTTCGGCGAGCCGGTCATCTCGGCGGGGATCCCCTGGTACACCTGCCCGTTCGGCCGGGACGCGCTCATCACGGGCTACGAGGCGATGCTCGCCGCGCCCGAGGTGGCGCGCGACGCGCTCCGCTTCCTCGCGCGCCTGCAGGGCACGATCGACGATCCCGAGCGCGACGAGGAGCCGGGGAAGATCCCCCACGAGATCCGCTTCGGCGAGATGGCGGCGGCGGGCGAGGTGCCGCACTCGCCGTACTACGGCTCGGCGGACGCGACCCCGCTCTTCCTCGTGGTGCTCGACGAGTACGACCGCTGGACGGGGGATCGGGCCACCGTCGAGGCGCTCCTCCCGGCCGCCGAGCGCGCGCTCGGGTGGCTCGACCGCGCCGCCGATCCGGCGCGCGGCGGCCTCGTGGAGTACGCGCGCCGCACGCCGAAGGGCCTGCGCAACCAGGGCTGGAAGGACAGCCACGACGGCGTACCGTTCGCGGACGGCCGCCCCGCCGAGCCGCCCATCGCGCTCGTGGAGGTGCAGGGCTACGCCGTGGACGCGCGCCGCCGGATGGCCGGGCTCTACCGGCGCCTCGGCCGCGACGCGGACGCGGAGCGGCTCCTGGCGATCGCGAACGCGCACGCGGACGCGATCGAGGCGCGCTTCTGGATGGAACGGGCGGGCACCTACGCGATCGCGCTCGACCGCGAAGGACGCCAGGTGGACGCGGTCACCTCGAACCCCGGCCACCTGCTCTTCTCCGGCGCGGCGGCGCCGGACCGCGCGCGGCGCGTCGTCGCCTCGCTGCTCGACGAGCGCATGTGGAGCGGGTGGGGGATCCGCACGCTCGGCGCGGGGCAGCCGGCGTACAACCCGCTGAGCTACCACAACGGCACCGTCTGGCCGCACGACAACGCGCTCTGCGCGATGGGCATGAGCGCCTACGGCGAGGTGGAGCGCGCCGGGGAGGTGCTCACCGGGCTCTGGCAGGCGGCGCAGCACTTCCGCCTGCTCCGGTTCCCGGAGCTGTTCTGCGGGCTCGGCCGCGACGGCGGCCGCTTCCCGGTCCACTACCCGGTCGCCTGCTCGCCGCAGGCCTGGTCGTCGGCCGCGTGGTTCCTCCTCGTCCGCGCGGTGCTGGGGCTCTTTCCGGACGCGCACGCCCAGACGCTCCACGTCCGGTTCCCGTGGCTGCCGCCCTGGCTCGACGAGCTCACGCTCGAGGGCGTGCGCGTGGGCGCCGCGCGCGCGACGCTGCGCTTCCTCCGCGGGCCCAAGTCCGCCTACGCGGAGGTGGTGGACGTGGAGGGCGGACCGCTGCGGGTGCGCATCGAGGTGTGAGCCTTCACCCGCGCGCACGAAAAGCGAGAGGCCGCGGGTGTGCCCCGCGGCCTCTCCAGCTTTTTGGCGCGTGGGCGCCCGACTAGGATTCTCCGCCAGACGCCTCACTCGAGACGAACGGCGGGGGCAGGAGTCGAGCGTCCGACCACGCATCGACGAGGACGTGAGACGGGAGGTGGGCCCTGCAGTTCGAGCGTTTGGGCTGGAGCTTCTTCATGGCAGGGTCCTCGGTCGGCCTCCGGCGGGACTCGAGTGCGTACCTGTTCAATCGGCGTGCCGTAGGGCCTCCAAGGCGAATCACTCCTGGAATCAAAGACTTGTGGAAAACCCGCGCGGGCCGCGGCTGTAATTCTGACGGTTCCCGGCAACGCCAGGGTGTAGCGAACCCCGGTAACATGACCGGTCGGATGCTCGATCGTGCCCGCGCCCGCCCTATAAGGAATGGCGCCGTGGAGCGCGTGAGCCGCGCTGCGAGGAGCCATGTTCGCGACCATCGAAGAAGCCGCCGAGAAGCTCGCGGGCGCCGGCTACCTGCCTTCGCGCGAGATCGCGACCGCCGTATTCCTGGCCGACCGGCTCGAGAAGCCCATCCTCGTCGAGGGGCCGGCCGGCGTGGGCAAGACGGCGCTCGCCCGGGCGTTCGCGCAGGCGTCGGGCCGCTCCCTCATCCGGCTCCAGTGCTACGAGGGGCTCGACGAGTCGAAGGCGCTCTACGAGTGGGAGTACGCGAAGCAGCTCCTGTTCACGCAGCTCCTCCGCGAGCGGATCGGGGAGGCGATGTCAGGCGCGGAGTCGCTCGCCGAGGCGGCGGATCGCATCGCGGGGGAGGGCAACGTCTTCTTCAGCGAGCGGTTCCTGCTGCCGCGGCCGGTGCTGCGGGCCATCACGAGCGAGGAGCCGGCGCTCCTGCTCGTGGACGAGATCGACAAGGCGGATCCCGAGCTCGAGGCGTTCCTGCTCGAGGTGCTCTCGGAGTGGACCGTGACCGTGCCGGAGATCGGCACCGTCCGTGCGCGCCAGGTGCCCCGCGTGGTGCTCACGTCCAACGCGGCGCGCGACCTCTCCGACGCCCTCAAGCGCCGCTGCCTCCACCTGCACATCGACTTCCCCTCGCGCGAGCGGGAGCTCGCCATCGTCCGCGCCAAGGTGCCGGAGGCCACGGAGGCGCTCGCGCGCGCCGTGGTGTCGGCGGTGGGGAAGCTCCGTACGCTCGACCTCAAGAAGCCGCCCTCGATCGCGGAGACGCTCGACTGGATCCGCGCGCTCGCCGTGCTGAACGCGACGGAGCTCGACGCGACGCTGCTCGACGAGACCCTGAACCTCGTCCTCAAGTACGAGGCCGATCTCGCCCGCGCGCGCGAGCGGCGCGGGGAGTGGCTGATCTAACGGGGGCTGCGCCCCCGCCCCACCGACGGCTGACCGCCGTCGGCCGGGGCCCCACCCCTGCTCGCCGGGTCCCGTGCGCCGCCGCGTGGCGGCTTCGCCGCGAACGCGCCGGCGCCCCGGCGGGCTCGCTTCGCTCGCGTGTCGCTCAAGCCCCGGCGGCGGATCCCCCGCCCTGCATGCGCGAGGGCACCTGGACGATCTCCTCTCCCGGCAGGACGAGCGCGGTGAGGCGACCGCCGTAGACGCAGCCGGTGTCGAGGCCGAGGCACCTCACGCCGGCCTCGCTCAGGTCGCGCGTCGGCTCGGCGAGGCTCTGCGGGTGGTGGCCGTAGACGACGCGCTCGGGCCCCGTCCAGGCCTCCGCCCAGCGCCGCACCCCGGGCTCGCCCGCGTCGCCGCGCACGCGCCCCACCGGACGGCCCGCGGCGTCGACGTAGCGCAGCCGGACCATCCAGTCGGGCGGCTGCGCCGCGATGGGCATCCCCGGCAGGAACCCGGCGTGCACCGCCACCCAGCCGTCGCCGAGCGCGATGGTCCGCGGCAGCGCGGCCAGCCAGGCGAGGTCGTCCTTCGCGAGCGCCGCGTGCTGGGCGGCCCGGCGCGGATCGAAGCGCACCGGGTTCTGGTGGCGGTGGTCCGAGCGCCGGCGCGCCTCGTGCGCCGCGAAGCGGAGGTGCTTCTCCTCGTGGTTGCCGAGGACCGACTCGGCCCGCAGCTCCCGCGCCCGCCGGAGGACGCCCACCGGGTCGGGGCCTCGATCCAGCAGGTCGCCGAGCAGGACGAGCCGGTCCCGTCCGCGCGCGAAGCCGGCGGCCCGGAGCAGGTCGTCGAGCTCGGCGAGGCATCCGTGGACGTCGCCCACGACGAGGGTGCGGCGCGGCGCGGCCATCTCGGGGCGAGTGTAACGCCCGCCCGCCTGGGCGGCGCGATCACCGAGCCGCCGAGGCGGGTTCGTCCCAGTAGCCGGCGTAGGCCGCGATCGCCGCCGCGTCGAACGCGCCACCTGGCCGCCGATCCACGATCCGCCACTCGCCTCCCGCGCGGGCGACGAGGTACTCGCTCACGGTCCGGAGGAGCCTGCGGGCGTCGGCGGCGGGGTCGAGGTAACGCTCCTCGACCGTCACGACGGCGGTCGCGCGAGGGCCGCGGCGGACGGCGAGGAGCTGGAAGGAGTCGAGCACGTGGGCCCGCGCGGCGTCGCGCCAGAACGCCAGTGGGTGGGGCTCGCCCGCCGCGTCCTTGCGCTCGAGCTCGGCCCTCGTACGGGGTGCGATGAGGCGTGTCGCCGCTGAGTACTCCCCGGCGCGAGCCGGCACGGCGGCGCCCGCGCGGAGCGGCCCGCGGGGTCCGGCGAGGCGTACCTCGTCCAGGTAGTGCAGGACGACGCGCGCGGGGCCGCGCAGGAGGTTCTCTCTCGGGGCGGCCCCCGAGGGCGCGAGCGCGGGCGAGGTGGTGAGCGCGAGCGCGACGAGGAGGGCCGATGTGGTCATGGGTCGTCCCGCCCTGGCGTCCCAGGGCGCCCGGACACGTTCGGTCGCCGGGTGCGCCCCCGCAATCCGCGCGCGGGGCGCCCGCGCGCAGACGCCCCGCGAGACCCTCCTCGGTCGGCGCTCGCCCGTTCGGCGCGGCGGGAGGCGATGGCTAGATTGGCGGACGACACCGGCCTATGCTCGGTGACCGCGCGGGAGTCCTCTCGCGACCTGCCCACACATGGAACAGAAGCGCGTCCTCATCGTCGAGCCGGACAACGCCTTCGCGCTCTCGCTCGCCTCGCTCTACCGGCAAGACGGCTGCGGCACGCGGATCGTCGCGAGCGCCGGCGAGGCCGAGCTCGAGATCGCCACCCGCCGTCCCGACCTCGTCGTGGCCCGCGCGGAGCTGCCCGACCTCTCCGGGTTCTCGCTCTGCGCGCGGCTCCGGCACGATCGCACGACCGCCGGCCTGCCCGTCCTCCTCTACTCGTCGGACACCCCCCCGGAGGCGCTCGCGCAGCACGCCCGCACGCCGTGGGCGGCGAACGGCTACCTCGCGATGCCGCTCGACACGGACGCGCTGCGCAAGCTCTCCGCGCGCATCCTCGCCGCGGCCGCCCCGGTGGAGAGCGCGGACGACGCAGTCATCGAGCTCGATGACGGCGACGTGGAGCTCCCCGGCGAGCCGCCGGGCGAGGTCGCCTCCGAGGCGGAGGCCGGGGCCGCCGCGGCGAGCGGCGAGGAGGTCGCCGAGGAGCCCAGCCAGGAGCCCGCGCCCGACCCGGACGCGCCGCCGCCGATGCCCCGCCGCGCCCAGCGGAGCGGCCTCACCGACGAGGACCGGTCGTTCGTCGAGCGCGTGTTCCAGTCCGTGGGGGAGCGGCACGCGCTCGCCGCGGAGGCGGACCGCCGCCCCCCGCAGCGGCGCGAGCTCAGGGAGACTCCCGAGGGGCGCACGCAGCTCCTCCGCGAGGATCTCAAGTGGCGGGAGGCGCAGATCGCCCGGCTCGCCGAGGCGTGGGAAGCGCGCGAGCGCGAGCTTTCGGTGTTCGACGAGCGGCTCCACGACAAGGACGTGGAGCTGCAGGCGCTCCGGGACGAGGTCGAGGATCTCTCGCGCCGGCTCGGCGAGGCGCGCGAGCTCTTCGTCCAGAAGGAGCGCGAGTACGGCGCGTCGATCGACGGGCTGCTCCTCGAGAAGTTCGGGCAGGAGAAGGAGCTCATCGAGGTGGTCGCCGCGAACGAGCGGCGCATCCACGAGCTCGAGCGGGAGGTGGGCGCCGCGGGCGAGGAGCTGCAGGAGCGCGACGCGGCGCTCTCGCGGGCGCGCGCGGAGATCGAGGAGCTCGGCCGCGACGCGCGGGCCGAGCAGCACCGGACCGAGGCCCGGGAGCGCGAGCTGCAGGAGGAGATCTCCCGCCGGACCGACGAGCTCTCCGCCGCCGAGGAGGCGCTCGGCGAGGCGCGCGAGGCGTCGGAGGTCGCGGCCCGGGAGGCGGCGGCGCAGCTCGACGAGGCCGCCGCCCGGAGGCGGGCGCTCGAGGCGGAGCTCGAGCGGACGCGCACCGAGCGCGACGCCGAGGCGCGCTCGCGCGAAGCGGCGCGGGAGGAGAACGAGGCCCGCGTCCGCGCGGTCGAGGTGGAGCGCGAGAAGCAGCGCGCGGACGACGAGAACCGCCGCGCCGCGCTCGAGGTGCGCATCCGCGAGCTCGAGGCCGCCCTCGCCGAGGGGGAGCGCGCGCGCGAGGAGGCGGCGGTCGCCGCCCGCGAGGCGCAGGCCGCGCTCGAGGGGCGCGTGGCGGAGGGCGAGGCGGCCCTCCGCGAGCGCGACGGGCGGCTCAGGCTGCTCGACGACGAGTACCGCCAGTTCCGCGACGCGGCGCGCGGGCGCGAGGAGGAGCTCGGCCGCGAGGCGGAGGAGCGGCTCCAGCGGCTCGGCGAGGTCGAGGGCGCGCTCGAGGCGCTCGCGCAGGCGTCGGCGGAGCGCGAGGGGGAGCTGCGCGCCGAGCTGGAGGGGGCGCAGGCGGCGCTGGAGGAGACGCGCGCGGCGGCGGAGCGCGCGGCGCGCGAGGCGGCCGAGGCC
>NZ_JALCZB010000083.1:0-20219 GCF_022690745.1 Anaeromyxobacter sp. SG64
CCGCATTCCGTCGTAGGCTTGCTATTCAGTTTTCAAAGACCGAACGAACCCTCCCGATCCGTCTCCGGCTCGGGCCTGACTTGCGCGGTGTCTCGAGGACAATCCGTTCCGTCAGCGAGGGCGGCGTGTTTAGCAGCTTGCCGTCCCAGTGTCCAGGGCTGATTCCGAGCAACTCGGAACCCGCCCTTTCGTGAGGGAGTCGGTTTCTAGCCGACCCGCCTCCGCCCGTCAAGCCCCTCGCGACGTTCAGCCGTGTCGCGTTCGAGCTCGAGGAGGGCGCAGCTTCTACCCTCCATCGGGCACCCCGTCAAGCGCGTCCGAATCATCCGTTCGGCCGAGCCTGGGAGGGGGCGTCTTGTAGCCGCCTCCCGGGGGTACGTCAAGGAAGAAACCCTGCTACTTCGGATGCTTGCTGCCGGGTTTCCACCAGAACCGGGGGCAGCTTCTACCCCCGCTCTCCCCTCCCGTCAAGCTGGCTCCGGATCGTGCTGTCCGCCGTCCGTGAGCCCGCCGCCGCGAGGGGTGCGCGTTGTACCCGCGTCCCGAGAGGGAGTCAAGCCGTCGAGGCCTCCTCCCCTCCCCTGCTCGCGCGTCAGCGCGCCCAGCCGCGCAGATCCGCGCGCTCGCGCAGGCAGCGCTCCGCGGTCTCCGCTGCGCCGGGATCGCGCCTCCCGGCGCGGCGCGCGCGCACGTGCGCGGCGATCGCGTCGAGCTTCGCGAGCGCGTCCTCGAGCTCGTCGTTCACCACGACGAACTCGTAGGTCTGGAGCCCGCGCGCGATCTCGTCGTGCGCGGCCGCGAGCCGCCGCCGGATCACGTCCTCGGCGTCGGTGGAGCGGCCGCGCAGCCGGCGCTCCAGCTCGGCCTCGTCGGGAGGGAGCACGAGCACCGTCGCCGCCGCGTCGGGCCAGGCCGCGCGGATCTGGGCGCCGCCCTGGACGTCGATGTCGAACAGCGCGATGCGTCCCGCCGCGAGCGCGGCGTCGACCGTGTGACGGAGCGTGCCGTAGCGCCTGGCGTGGACCTCCGCCCACTCGGCGAAGGCGCCCTCCCGGACGAGCTCGGCGAAGCGCTCCGGCGTGACGAAGTGGTAGTCCACCCCGTCGCGCTCGTCGCCGCGCGGCGCGCGCGTCGTCGCGGAGATCGAGAACACCGCGTCGGGGTGCGTCGCGCGGAAGCGGTGCGCGAGCGTGGTCTTGCCGGCGCCGGAGGGCGCGGAGAGGACGAGGAGCAGCCCGGGCGCGGGGGAGGCCTCACTCGACATTCTGCACCTGCTCGCGCATGCGCTCGATCTCGGCCTTGAGCGCGACGACCACGCCGGCGATCTCGGCGCTCTGCGACTTGGAGCCGACCGTGTTCACCTCGCGGTGCATCTCCTGGACGAGGAAGTCGAGCTTGCGCCCGGCGGGCTCGCCGCCCCCGAGGAGCGCGCGCACCTGCGCGGCGTGGCTCGCGAGGCGCGTGAGCTCCTCCGCGACGTCGCTCCGGTCGGCGAGCAGCGCGACCTCCTGCGCCAGCCGCGCCGGGTCGAGCGCCACCCCGCGCGCGAGCTCGGCGAGCCGCTCCTCGAGCCGCGCGCGGTGGTGCTCCACCGCCTGGGGCGCGAGCACCGCGACCCGCGCCGCCAGCGCCTCGACCGTCGCGAGCCGCGCGGCGAGATCGCGGGCCAGCGCCTCGCCCTCGCGGGCGCGCATCTCGAGGAGCGCCTCGAGCGCCGCCCCGAGGCCGGCCCGCAGGGCCTCGCGCGCGCCGTCGAGGTTCACGTCGCGCTCTTCGAGCCGCACCACGCCGTCCGCGGCGAGGATGTCGGCGAGCGTCGCGCCGGCGGCGAGGCCGAGGCGCGCCTGGAGCTCGGCGAAGGCGCGCGCGTACGCCTCGGCGAGCTGGACGTCCACCCGCGGCGCGAGGCCGCCCGCGCCCGAGGCGCGCCGGATCGACACGTCCACGCTCCCGCGCGCGAGCCGATCCTTCACGGCCTTCGCCGCCTCGAGCTCGAGCGCCGCGTACTCGCGCGGCAGCCGGACCTTCACCTCGCAGAACTTGTGGTTGACGGAGCGGACCTCGACGTCGAGCTCCTCGCCCGCGGCCGCGCCGTGGCCGGCGCCGTAGCCCGTCATGCTGCGGATCATCGCTCCACCCCGGGGCAATTCATGGGCGCGGACCGTAGCGTCGCCCACCGGGAGCGTCAAGGCGCGCCGCCGCCCTCTCCGGAGCGGCCGGGCGGACGATCGCCGAGCGGCCGCGCCTCGTCGAGCAGCATCACCGGGATGTCGTCCTCGATGCGGAAGACCAGCCGGCACGCGTGGCAGCGGATCTCCCGGAGCTCCTCGCGGAACTCGAGATCGCCCTTGCAGCGCGGGCAGGCGAGGATCTCCTTCAGCTCGGGCGCGAGCGCCATCGAAAACCTCCGGCGCGGAGATTACGCCGCGCGTCCGGCGGGCGGCAAGGCCAGGATCTCGGCGAGGAACGCGGCGATCGCGTCGCCTCGCGCGGTCTCCGTGAACGCGGTGGTCATGCGCTCGCGCGCGGCCCGCCCCATGGCCTTCGCGCGGGCAGGCGCGCCGAGGAGCTCCACGAGGGCGTCGGCGAGCGCGGCGACGTCGCCCTGCGGGACGAGGAGCCCCGTCGACCCGTCGACGATCGCCTCCGCGGGCGCGCCGAAGCGGTACGCCACCCCCGGCCGCCCCGCGGCCATGCCCTCGAGCAGCGCGCGGCAGGTGCCGTCGTTCCCCTCCGCGAGCAGCACCTTCGCGTCCAGCGTCCGGTACGCCGCGGCGAGCTCGGCCCCTGCCCGGTACCCGGCGAAGACGACGTTCCGCTGGAGCCCGCGGTGCGCGACCCGCACCCGGAGCGCCTCCTCCCCCTCCCCCCGCCCGACCACGACGAGCCGCGCCTCGGGGAGCCGGTCGGCCACCCCGCGGAAGGCGTCCACGAGATCCTCGTGGCCGCGGCCGGGCTTGATCCGCGAGACGATGCCGGCGACCGGCGCTCCGGCCGCGATGCCGAGCTCCTCGCGCAGGTCGGGGCCCTCCGGCGTGAACGTCCCCGCGTCCACCGCGCCGCGCGTGGCGAGCACCCGCGCCTCCGGGACGCGAAAGCGCTCGACGAGGACCCGCGCGTGGGCCTCGCACACCGCCACGAGGCCGTCGGTGCGCCGGAACGCGAGGCCCTGCACGCCGCCCCGGGCGAGGGCGCGCGCGGCGTGCACCGTCCGCACGACGCGCGCCCGGCCGCCGGCGCCCGCGGCGAGCAGCGCCAGCACGTGATCGTGCGAGAAGTTCGCGTGCAGCACGTCCACGCCCCCGCGCGCGAGCGCGGCGAGGCGTCCGACGTCGCGGAGGTAGCGGACGGGCCCGGACTTCGGGGAGAGCGCGAGGTCGCTGCGCACCGCGAGCCCCTCGGCGCGGAGCCGCTCGACGAGGTTGCCGGGGCGGAGCGTCTCGACCGCGAGCTCCACCTCGTGGCCGTGCGCGAGGAGCGCCCGCGCCACCGAGGCCATCGGCTCGGCCGGGCCGGTCCACCACGCCGACGAGAGGAGCTCCAGGACCCGCACGCCGGCCGCCGCGCGCCCGCCTACCGGCGCGTCGCCTCGAGCTTGCCGATGAGCTCGGTGGTGGAGTGGTCCTTGGGATCGCCCGCGACCGCCACGCGGCCGCCGTAGGAGCGCACCTCGGCCGCCTCGGGGATCGTGTCGGGCGTGTAGTCGGTGCCCTTCACCTGCACGTCCGGGCGGAGCGCGCGGATCACCGGGACCACGTCCTTCGAGTCGAAGAGGACCACGTGATCCACGCAGGTGAGCGCCTCGAGGATCTCGGCGCGCTCCGTCTCCGGGACGACCGGCCGCCCGGGCCCCTTGTTCGCGCGCGTGGAGGCGTCGCTGTTCACCGCGACGACGAGCAGGTCCGCCTCCGCCTTCGCGCCCTGCAGGTAGCGGAGGTGTCCCACGTGGAAGAGGTCGAAGACGCCGTTCGCGAGCGCGATGGTCCGGCCGGCCGCGGTCGCGGCGGCCCGCACGGCCGGGAGCTCGTCGAGGGCGACGCGCTTCGAGGCGCTCAAGTCGGACCTCATGGGCGGAGGAGCTCCGCGGCGAGCTCGTCGCGCGACACGGTGGCGGTCCCCGGCTTCTGCACGACGAGCGAGCCCGCCACGTTCGCGAGGCGCGCGGCCGTCACCGCATCGCCCCCTGCGGCGAGGCCCGCGCTGAAGGTGGCGGCGACGGTGTCGCCCGCGCCGGTCACGTCCACGGCGTCCTGGCTGCCGTGCGCGGGGACGTGCACGGGCGGCAGCCCCTTGCGGAAGACGGACATGCCGTTTCGCCCGCGGGTGACGAGCAGCACCTCGCAGTCCACGCGCTTCTGGAGGGTGCGCGCGGCGCGCTCGAGGGCGCCCGGCTCGCCGAGCGGCACGCCGGACGCCGCCTCGAGCTCGACCTCGTTCGGCTTCACCATGGTGAGGCCGGTGTAGGCGCGCAGCTGGTAGCGCGAGTCGACGCAGACCGGGACCCCGCCTCGCTTCAACCGGCGGAGCGCCTCGATGGCGTCGGCGTGAACCGTGCCCGAGCCGTAGTCGCTCGCGAGGATCGCCTGGGCCGAGCGCCCGTGCTTCTCGAGCTCGCGGACGAGCCGCTTCTGGACCGCCGCGGAGAGCGGCTCGCGGGGCGCGCGGTCGAGGCGGATCATCTGCTGGCGCCGGCTCGAGCGGCCGCCGGCCAGGATCCGCGTCTTCGCCTCGGTGGGACGGCCCGCGACGCGGATCAGCCCCGAGACGTCGATGCCGCCGCCCTCGAGCTCGTCGAGGAGCGCGGTGCCGAGCGCGTCGTCCCCGACGACCCCCACGGCGCGGACCTTCACGCCGAGCGCGGCGAGGTTCTGCGCGGCGTTGCCGGCCCCGCCGGCCTTCAGCTCGGAGGCCTCGTAGCGCACGATGAGGACCGGCGCCTCGCGGCTGATCCGCTCCGTCTCGCCGTAGACGTACTCGTCCGCGACGAAGTCGCCCACCACCACCACCTCGGTCCGCGCGAACGAGGGGAGCAGGCCGGCGAGCGAGGGCAGGAGGTTTTCCCGGGGGCGGCGCACGCGCGTTTCCTACCGCGCGCCGTCCGCGCGCGTCAATGCGGAGGCGGCCGCCGGGGGACCCGCGGCCTCGCCCTCCGGCCGCGTCTTCCACCGGCGGTGGAGCCAGTACCAGCGGTCGGGGTAGAGGCGGATCCAGCGCTCGAGCCGGTCGTTCAGATCCTGCATGAACGCGAGCGCGTCCGCGTCTCGGTCGCCGGTGTCGGGCACCGCGAGGGGCCCCTCGATGACGACCTTGTGGCGCCCGTCGCCGAGCGGGACGGAGACCGTGAAGACCACGGCCGCCCCGGTGCGCATCGCGAGCAGCGCCGGGGTCGCGGCGGTCGCGGCCGGGACGCCGAAGAAGGTCGGGAAGATGGCGCGCCGGCGCGGCTGGTTCTGGTCGATGACGTAGCCGAGCACGCGCCCCGCCTTGAGCGAGCGGATCGCGGCCGAGAGCGTGCTGCCCCGCGTGACCACGAGATCCTCGACGCCGGCGCGGAGCCGCGCCTTTCGCCAGAGGTCGTTCGCGCCCGACTTGCCCATCTCGCGCGTGATCATGGTGATGGGGACGCCGCGCAGCGTGTGGGCGGCGGCCAGCACCTCGAAGTTCCCGAAGTGCCCGGTCGCGGCGATGACCCCCTTCCCGCGCGCGCGCGCCTCCTCGAACCGGTCCCAGCCCTCGTGCACGAAGATGCCCTCGAGCTCCTCGCGCGAGAGGGACGGCACGCGGAAGAAGTCCGGGATCATCTGCCCGAAGTTGCGGTAGGTGCGGCGCGCGATGTCTCTGCGCTCGCCCTCGGTCTTCTCGGGGAAGGCGAGCCGGAGGTTGTCGAGCACCACGCGCCGGCGGATCCGGCTCGTCCAGGCGAGCCAGCCGAGGGCTGCGCCGAGCGCCGCGACGACGCGGGGCGGGAGGCGGGCGAGGAAGAAGCCGAGGAGGCGCATGCGAGTCACCCAGCGCTGCGAGAGGAACCGGCGTGGACCGTGAGCGCTGCGTCGAGGACCTCGGCGAGGACCGCCTCCCCCCGGACGAGTTCCGCGTCGATGCGCACCGCGCACAGGCGCGGCTCGGCGGCGCGGGCCGGCGCGAGCCGGACGGCGTCCTTCTCGGTCATGACCACGCGCGCGCGGGCGGCCTCCGCGGCGCGGAGGACGTCGTCGAGCTCGCGCTCGGTGAACCGGTGGTGGTCGGGGAAGGCCCGCTCCGCGACCACCTCGGCGCCGAGCCCGGCGAGGGTGCCGAGGAACGCGCCGGGCCGCGCGAGCCCGGACACGGCGATCACGCGCTCCCCGCGCAGCGCGCCGAGGCCGAGGCTCCGCCCGAGCGTCCCGTCGACCACGTCGACCGGCGCGTGCCGCGACTCGACCGGCGCGCGGCCGGTGGCGTCGAGCGCCAGCGCGCGCAGCGCCGTGAGCGCCGCCGCGTCCGCCCCGTCCACCCGGGAGAGCCAGACGAGCCCCGCGCGCCGGATCGCCCCGCGAGGCTCGCGGTTCGGGCCGCGCGGCAGCAGGTGCCCGTTGCCGAACGGATTCGCGGCGTCGAGCACCACGACGTCGAGGTCGCGCGCGAGGGCGCGGTGCTGGAACCCGTCGTCGAGGACGAGGGCGTCGGCGCCGAGCGTGGCGACCGCGAGAGCGGCGAGCGCGGCGCGGCGGGGACCGCACAGCACGGCGACGCCCGGCAGCCGGCGCGCGAGGAGCGCCGGCTCGTCGCCCGCCTCGTCCGCGCCGAGGAGCGTCCGCACCCCGTCGGAGACGACGCGCGGGTCGGCGCGCGACGCGCCGTAGCCGCGCGAGAGCACCGCCACGCGCCGGCCGCGCGCGGCGAGCCGGCTCGCGACCGCGATGGCGGCGGGCGTCTTGCCGGCGCCGCCGACCGCGACGTTGCCGATCGACACGACCGGAACGCCGGCGCGCGCCTGGGCGAGCAGCCCGCGGTCGTAGAGCGCGCCGCGGGCCGCGGCGCCCACCCGGAACAGGCCCTCCGCGAGGACGAGCGGCGCGAGCAGCGCGGTCTCGCCGGGCGCGGCGCGGGGTCGCCACCAGATCCGCTCCACGAGGCTCATCGGGCGAGCAGCTCGCGGGACGCCGCGAGCACGGCCTCGGGCGCGAGATCGCGCAGGCAGCGGTGGTGGCCCTCGGGGCAGTAGTCCCCTCCGTGGTTCGAGCACGGGGCGCAGGCGAGCGCCAGCGAGAGCGACCGCCCTGGCGCGGGCGGTCCCCAGCGCGCCGCCGAGGTCGGGCCGAAGAGCGCGAGCGCCGGGACGCCGACCGCCGTGGCGAGGTGCACGGGGCCCGAGTCGCACGCGACGAGGAGCCGGACGCGGGAGAGCGCGGCGGCGAGCGCGTCGAGCGGCAGGAACGAGAGGTCGGCGGCCACCTCGCAGCGGGCGGCGGCGCGGAAGGCGGCGAACGCGTCGCGGTCGCCCGGCCCGCCGCACAGCACGATCCGGTGGCCCTCGGCGGCGAGCGCGTCGGCGACCGCGGCGAACCGCTCCGCCGCCCAGCGCTTCGTGGCCCAGCGGGCGCCCGGGGCGACGGCGACGATGGAGCCGTCCACCGCGCCGAGCGCGTCGTCGGCGAGGGCCCGCGCCTGCGCCGAGAGCGCGACCTTCATCCGGCCGGGCTCGCCGATGCCGAACGGCGCGAGGGCCTCCGCGTAGAGGCGGGTCTGGTGCGCGCGCACGAGCGGCGGGTCCGCCCCGAAGACCGACCGCAGCGCCTGCAGCGCGGAGCGGCGGCGGAAGGCGGCGCGCATCGGCGCGGCGGCGCGCGCCACGAGGACGCTGCGGGCCTTGTGCTGGAGGTCGATCGCGACGTCGAACCGGCCGCGCAGGCTCGAGGCGAGCCCCCACGCGCCGTTCGTGCCGTCGCGCCCGAGCCGGTGGACCTGGGCGAGCTCCGGCAGCCCCTCGAGCAGCGGCGCGTAGAGCGCGTCCGTCACCCACTCGATCCGCGCCGCGGGGAAGCGCCGGCGCAGGGGCTCGAGGACGCTCGTCGCGAGGACGACGTCCCCGAGCGCGCTGTAGCGGACGACGAGGATGCTCGCCGGATCCGTCACGCCGCCGCCTTTCCACGCGGGAGCATGGAGAGCATGTGCTCGACGTTGCGGGCGCTCGCGCCGCGGATCGACGTCACCGAGCCGCGCGCCAGCGCGCCGAGCTCCTCGAGCTGGTCGGGCCGCGAGAGCAGCTCCTCGGCCACCTTGAGGAGCTGCTCGGGCGAGGCGACCTGGATCCCGCCGCGCCCCTGCAGCACCTGCACCGAGTCCTTGAAGTTCTCCATGTGCGGCCCGAACAGCACGGGCTTCCCCTGCGCCGCGGGCTCGAGCACGTTCTGCCCGCCGCGCGTGACGAAGCTGCCGCCGACGAAGACCAGCGTCGCGAGGCGGTAGGCGATCGAGAGCTCGCCGATGGTGTCGAGCAGCGTGACCTGCGCGTGGCCCGCGGGCGCGCCGCCGCTGCGCAGGCGGACGCCGAGCCCCGCCTCCGCCGCGAGCGCCATGATCTTGCCGCAGCGCTCGAGGTAGCGCGGCGCGATGACGAGCTGGAGGCGCGGGTGGCGCTCGAGCAGCCCCTTGTACACGCCGAGGACGAGCTCCTCCTCGCCCTCGTGGGTGGAGCCGGCCATGAAGACGGGCGCGGTCGGGTCGAGGCCCATCTCCGCGCGGAGCGCCTGCTCCTTGCCCTCCGCGCCTTCGAGCACGAGCGCGTCGAACTTGGTGTTCCCGGTGACCCACACGCGATCGGGGGCGGCGCCGAGCGCGAGCGCCCGCTCCGCCTCCTCGTCCGAGCGCATGAGGAAGCAGTCGATGCGGCGGAGGGGGTTCCGGATGGCGCGGAACATCGCCCGGTAGCGCGAGAGCTTCGCCGGGTTGAAGCGGCCGTTCGTGAGCGCGATCCGCACCCCCGCCTTGCGGGCGGCGCGGATGAGGTTCGGCCAGATCTCCGTGTACTCGAGCACCAGGAGGTCGGGCTTCAGCGCCGCGACCGCGCGCCGGGTCGCGCCGAACAGATCGTACGGCGCGTACAGCACCACGTCGGCCTCGGCGAGCTTCTTCCGCGCCATCTCCTGGCCGCTGTTCGTGATGGTGGTGACGATGATGCAGGAGCCCGGCAGGCGCCGCTTCAGCTCCCGCATCATCGGCTGGAGCGAGAGGAGGTCGCCGGCGCTCGCGCCGTGCAGCCAGACCCGCGGGCTGCCCCGGCCGAGGTCGAGGCCGCGCCGGTAGAGGCCGAGGCGCTGGGCGATGCCGTGGCGCAGCTTCGGGTGCGTGAGCAGCACCGGCAGCGCGAAGACGAAGAGCGCGTAGCTCGCGATGACGTAGACGAGGTGCAGGGCGGGACCTCTCGTGGGGCGCTTTTACTCGATGCGCAAGGGGTTCGTGAAGATCCACGGCCGGCCGTCGATCCGGGCCTCCACGCGGTAGTCGCCGGGGGCGCACCGGCCGTCGCAGCGGAACGCGGCGCCGTCCGCGTCCGGGGCGAGCGCGCCCGCGGGGCGGCCGTCGCGCAGGAGCGCGAACCGGGCGCGCGGATCGGGGGGCGCGCCGAGCGACAGCGCGATCGTCTCCGGGTCGGGGCGCCCGAGCCGGACGCGCGCCGCCGGCGCGACGCCGTCGAAGACGCACGCCGCGCTGCCGTCGAGGAGCGCCGCGGTCACCGCGCGCGCGTCGGCCTCCGCGTCCCCGCTCCGGCGCACGGGCACGCGCATCGAGAACGCCTCGAAGGCCGCGCGGTAGCCCGGGTAGCCGTGCGCGTCGGCCGAGCACAGGAGCACGCGGACCTCGCCGCGGCCGCGCGCGGCGCCCTCCTCGGCGTCGAAGCGCGCGAGCTCGTCCGCGGGATCGGCGGCGAGCGCGAGCACGGCGCCGGCGCCGTCGAAGGGCAGCGCCGCCGCTGCGCGCACCACCTTGCTGGCCGCGCGATCGGTCACCACGCGGTACCAGGACGTGTCGTTCGAGACGACCTCGAAGCCGCGCCACGGCCCCCGACCCCAGCCGGTGAAGGGCCGGCGCGGGTGGAACGGGTGCGCCAGCACCGCCTGGCCGCCGAGCGCGGCGATCGCGCCGAGGGGATCGCGGACGCGCTCCTCCCGCGTGAGCGCGCGCGGCACCCCGAGCGCCACCACGTGTCCGTAGGGGGTCGAGACCTCGGTGGCGGGCACCACGAGGACGCCGTCGAGGTACTCCGCCCGCTCCGGGGCGCGGACGTTGTGATCGGTGACCACGACGAAGTCGAGGCCCGCGGCGCGCACCGCGGCGACCACCTCCGCGAGCGAGCCGCGGCCGTCGCTCGCGGTGGTGTGCACGTGGTAGGCGCCGCGCAGCCCCTCCCGCGCCGCGTCGGCGTGCGCGGCCCCGGAGCGGCGCAGCGTGCGCTCCCGGAGCGCCATCGCGCCGAACCCCGCGTAGCCGGCGAGGAGGAGGACGACCGCGGCGAGGACGATCCGCTTCAAGCCTAGCCCGCGCTCACGCGCGCCTCCGCGCGCGCCTCGCCCTCGAAGATCCGGTGGAGGCGCGCGTACTCGCCGCCGCGCGCGACGAGCTCGTCGTGGGTGCCGAGCTCGACCACGCGCCCGCCGGAGAGGACCACGATGCGGTCGGCGTTCCGCACCGTCGAGAGGCGGTGCGCGATGACGAGCGTGGTGCGGCGGCGTCCGCCCTCGATGGCCATGAGGGAGTCGAGCGCGCGCTGCACCTCGCGCTCGCTCTCCGCGTCGAGCGCGCTCGTCGCCTCGTCGAGCACGAGGATGGGCGCGTCCTTGAGGAAGGCGCGGGCGATCGCGATCCGCTGCCGCTGCCCGCCCGAGAGGAGGACCCCCTTCTCCCCCACGCGGGTGTCGTACCCGTGAGGCAGCGCCTCGATGAAGCCGTGCGCCTGCGCGAGCCGCGCCGCGCGCTCCACGTCGGCCTGCGCCACCTCGGGACGGCCGTAGGCGATGTTCGCGCGGATGGTGTCGTTGAAGAGCACCGTCTCCTGCGTCACGAGCGCGAGCTGGGCGCGCAGGCTCGCGAGCGTCACGTCGCGGACGTCCTTCCCGTCGACGGTGATTCGGCCGTCGGTGACGTCCCAGAAGCGCGGCAGGAGGTTCGCGACGGTCGTCTTGCCGCCTCCGGACGAGCCGACGAGCGCCACCACCTCGCCCTTGCGGATCTCGAGGTCGAGGCCGTGCAGCACCGGGCGATCGCCGTACGCGAAGGCCACCCGCTCGTAGCGGATCGCCTCCGCGAACCGCGGGAGGACCTCGCGGCCGTCGTCCGGCACGGCGGAGGGCGTGTCGAGGATCTCGAAGATCCGGTCGCCGGCCGCCGCGCCCTGCATCGCGATCTGCCCGACGCGCCCGAGCTGCTTCACGGGCGTGTAGAGGAGGAGCACCGCCGCCACGAAGGAGAAGAACTTCCCCGGCTCGAGCTCCCCCGCCAGGATCCGCCCGCCGACCCACCAGATCGCGGCCGCGAGCCCCGCCGCCCCCATGATCTCCATGAGCGGCGACGAGAAGGCCCGGACGAGATAGCTGCGGCGCAGGATCCGGATGAGCTTCCCGTTCGCCTCGGCGAAGCGGCCGGACTCCCAGCGCTCCATCCCGTAGGCCTGCACGACCCGCATCCCGCTCACCGCCTCCTGCACCATCTCGGACAGCTCGCCGGCGGTGGACTGGGCGTGGCCCGTGACGCGCTTCAGCCGCTTCGCGAGGCGCACGACCGGCAGGAGCGTGACGGGGACCGCGCCGAAGGCGACGAGCGACATGCGCCAGTCGAGGACGAAGCACGAGACGAGCATCACGATGACGGTGAGCCCGTCGCGCAGGTAGCTCGGGATCGCGTTCGAGACGGCGGTCTCGACCGAGAGCACGTCCGCCGAGAAGCGCTGGAGGATGTCGCCGGAGTGGCGGCGCGTGTAGAAGCCGGGCGACAGCCGCAGGAGGTGGTCGAAGAGGGCGCGGCGGACGTCCGCGATCATCCGCTGCCCGACCATCCCCATCAGGTAGAACTGCCCGAAGTAGGCCACGCCCTTCAGCGCGGCGACGCCGACGATGATCGCGGGCAGGATGCCGAGGATGGTCGAGCGGTCCAGCCGGGCGAGCTGGCCCGCGACGTCCCACGACGCCGGCACGAACTTGGCGAGGCTGCCGAGGGCCCGCGGGTCCCCGCGGAACAGGAACTCGAGCGCCGGCCCGAGCAGGTACACGTAGGCGGCCGTCGTGACCGACAGGATCGCCATGCAGAGGATGGCGACGGCGAGCGTCAGCTTGTACGGCGCGACGAAGCGGAGGAGTCTCAGGTACGAGCGCAAGGCGCGGCCATCCTATGCCAGAACGTCCGCGGGGGGCAGGACGACGCTACCCCGTCCGGGCGGCACCCTCACCCACCCGGCCGCCCGCCCGGCCGCCTGCCGCCCCCACTGGCCCGGTTGACCCACCCTCGCCGCCGGCGCCGAATCGGATCGTGGGCGCGGCCCACGCCGCGCGCCACGGAGGTCGCAATGGCGAGGACGGTGGAGCAGAGGCGGAACCCGGCGGGCGTCGAGCACTGCATCGCGATCACGGGCAAGGGCACGCCCGGCGGCACGGCGCTCGAGGAGGCGATCGAGGCGGTGACGAGGACCGCGGCGGTGCTGGCGGCGGCCAAGAAGAAGGGCGGGAACCTGTTCCGCCCGGGCGCGCCCGAGGTCCGGCTGCGTCCGGCCGGCGAGGGTGATCGCGGGAGCGGGGGCTTCACGGTGCTCGTGCGCGTCCCCGACTTCGTGAGCGCGCGCGACGCGCGCGAGGCGGCGCACGAGGCCGCGGAGCGTCGGCCCGCCGCCAAGGCCGTGAGGCTCGTCGCGGTGGGCGCGGCGGCGCTGCGCGGCGGCGGGCGGCCGGGCCGCGCCCGGCAGCCGCGCGGGGTCCGGCGCACGCGCGCGGGGCCGCCGCACCGGGCCCGCGAGACGCTGCGCTGAGCGACGGGTCGCGCTCGCGACGACCGTCGCAGCGCGCGGCTCGCTCACTCCTCGAGGCCCTTCACCTTCCCCTCCGCCCGCCGCCGCTCGATGATCTTCTGCGCGATGGGCGGCGGGACGGGGTCGTAGTGCGAGGCCTCCATCGTGAAGTACCCGACGCCCTGCGTGAGCGAGCGGAGGTCGGCGTCGTAGGTCATCGCCTCGGCGTGCGGGCAGAGGGCGCGGACGAGCACCCCGCGCGCGAGCGGCTCCATGCCCTGCACCTTCGCGCGCCGGCTGTTCAGGTCGCCCATCACCGCGCCGACGTACTCCTCGGGGACGCGCACCTCGAGCTTCATCACGGGCTCGAGGAGGATCGGGCGCGCCTCGAGGACGGCCTTCTTGAACGCCATCGAGCCCGCCACCTGGAACGCCATGTCGGAGCTGTCCACGTCGTGGTAGCTGCCGAACACGAGCCTCGCCCTGAAGTCGACGACCGGGTAGCCGGCGAGCGGCCCGGAGTGCAGGGCGCCGCGGATCCCCTTCTCGACCGAGGGGATGAACTGGCGCGGGACCACGCCGCCGACGATGGCGTCCTCGAACTCGAACCCCTCCCCGCGCGCCTTCGGCACGAGCTCGACGTGGGCGTCGCCGTACTGCCCGTGCCCGCCGGTCTGCCGCTTGAACTTGCCCTGCGCCTTGGCCGGCGCGGTGATGGTCTCGAGATACGCGGGCGTCGGGGGCGCGAGCGTGACCTCGACGCCGTGCTTGCGCTTCACGCGCTCCACCGTCACCTCGATGTGCGCCTGCCCCATGCCCTGGAGGAGCATCTCGCCCGTGTCCGGGGAGCGGGCCAGCTCGAGCGAGGGGTCCTCCTCGATGAGCTTCTGCAGCGCCGCGGCGGCCTTGTCGTCGCCGGCCTTCGCGTGGACGGCGTACGACACCGGCCGGGTGTGCTGCGCGAAGTGCGGCAGGAGGATGGGGGCGGCCGGGTCGCACAGCGTGTCGCCGGTGTGCGCGTCCTTCAGCTTCATGAGCACGACGAACTCGCCGGGTCCCGCCTCGGGCACCTCCGCCGTCTGCGCCCCGTCGGTGCGGTGCAGGTGCGAGACGCGCTCCTCGCTGCGGGTCCTGGGGTTCATCACGTTCGCGTCGTGCTTCAGGGTGCCGGAGAACACCCGGACGTAGTCGACGCGCCCGGCGAAGTGGTCGATGGTCGTCTTGAACACCTGCCCGCAGAACGGCGCCTCGGGGGTGGCGGGGCGCGTCACCTCCTTGCCGGCGAGGTCCTTGCCCTTCACCTCGCGCGCCTCGGGGCCCGGGACGATCCCAACGACGAGGTCGAGCAGCTCGCGGACGCCGACGCCGCTCTTCGCGCACGTGCACGCGACGACGAGGATGCGCTGCTCGGCTGCGCCCCGGGCGAGGCCGCGCGCGATCTCCTCCTCCGAGAGCGACCCGCCCTCGAGGTACTTCCCGAGCAGCTCGTCGTCCGACTCCGCGGCGGCCTCGACGAGCGCGGTGCGGAGGCGCTCCGCCTCGGCCGAGAGCTCGCCGGGGATCGCGCCCTCCTCGTACCGGCCCTTGCCGTCGTGCAGGTGAGCCTTCATCGAGACGAGGTCCACGAGGCCGGCGCACTTGCCGCCGCGCAGGATCGGGAGCTGGACCGGGACCGGCTTCACCTTGAGCGAGGACTCCACGTCGGCGAGCGTCCTCGCGAAGTCGGCCTGCTCGTGGTCGAGCCGGGTGATCACCGCGATCGCCGGGCGGCCCGAGTCGGCGAGCACGTCGTACGCGCGCTCGGCCCGGTTGTGCGCGCCGTCGGCGGCCGAGAGGGCGAGCACCGCGCCATCGGTCACCTGCAGCGCCCACTCCACCTCGGTGAGGAACGCGGCGAACCCCGGGCAGTCGAGCACGTGGAACGCCCGTCCGCCCTCCTCGAAGCTCTCGGGGTGGAGCGCCAGCGTGAAGTTTCGCTTCTTCTCCTCGGGCTCGGCGTCGAGGCGCGAGGTGGAGGCTTCGCCCGGGGGCCGCTTCGGATCGGCGATGCGCCAGAGCGCCTCGACGAGGGCGGTCTTGCCCGCCCCGTCGGCGCCGATGATGGAGAAGGTGCGGATCACGCGGGAGTTGGCCATGTCGTGTCTCCGGCTTCCCCGCGCCCCGGGGCGCGGGCGTGTGCGTTGAAGGATGCAACGAGACGCATGCGCGGCGCCACGTGTTCTTCACCGCGCGGCAGACGCGGCCCGAGAGGGCCGCGCCCGTTCGTCGCGCCCGCGTCAATCGCCCCTGGCGATCTCCGGGAAGTCGTCCTGCCAGAACTCGCGCGGGCCCCGCGGCGCCCCGGGCTCGCGGCCCTGCTCGCGGCGCCGCAGCTCGACCCGCCGGATCTTGCCCGAGACGGTCTTGGGCAGCTCCGAGAACTCCAGGCGGCGGACGCGCTTGTACGGCGCGAGCCTCCGGCGCAGGAACCGGAAGAGCTCGAGCGCGAGCTCGCGGTCCGGCGCGCGCCCCGGCTTGAGGATGATGAACGCCTTGGGGACGAGGCCGCGCACCGCGTCGGGGCTCGGCACGACGGCCGCCTCCGCGACGGCGTCGTGCTCGATGAGCGCGCTCTCGAGCTCGAAGGGGCTGATCCGGTAATCCGAGCTCTTGAAGACGTCGTCGGCCCGCCCGACGTAGGTCACGTACCCGCCCGCGTCCCGGGCGGCGACGTCGCCCGTGTGGTAATGGCCGTGGCGCGTCGTGAACTCGTTCAGGTTGGGGTCCTGCTCGTAGCCCGCCATGACGCCGGCCGGGCGCGGGTCGAGCGTGATGGAGAGCTCGCCCTCGGGCGCGTCGTTCCCCTCCTCGTCGAGCAGCGCGATGCGGTAGCCCGGCAGCGGGCGGCCCATCGAGCCGGGCTTGAGCGGCTGGCCCGGCGAGTTGCCGATCTGCGCCGTGGTCTCGGTCTGGCCGTAGCCGTCGCGGATCGTCACGCCCCAGGCCTTCCGGACCTTCTCGATCACCTCGGGGTTGAGCGGCTCGCCCGCCGAGAGCGCCTCGCGGACCTTCACCTGGTGGCGGGAGAGATCCTCGAGGATGAGCATGCGCCAGACGGTGGGCGGCGCGCACAGGGTCGTGATCTGGTTCCGCTCCAGGACGCCGAGCGTCTCGCGCGGCACGAACCTCGCGTAGTTGTGCACGAACACCGTCGCCCCGGCGTTGAACGGCGCGAAGAAGCTCGACCAGGCGTGCTTCGCCCAGCCCGGCGACGAGACGTTCATGTGCACGTCGCCCTCCCGCAGGCCGATCCAGTACATCGTCGAGAGGTGGCCCACCGGGTAGCTGCGCTGGGTGTGCACGACGAGCTTCGGCTTCGCGGTGGTGCCGCTCGTGAAGTAGAGCAGCACCGGGTCCGAGGACATCGTCTCGCCGTGCGGGATGAACAGCGACGACTCGTCGTAAGCGAGCTCGAACGGGATCCAGCCCGGCACCTGCTCGCCCACGACGTGCCGCGCGAACCCGCCGTCGAGCGCCCGCATCTTCTCCGCGCCGGCGGGGTCCGTCACGACGTGGCGCACCCGGCCGCGCTCCACGCGATCGACGAGGTCCTCCGGCGTGAGCAGCGTGCTCGCCGGGATGACGCACGCGCCGAGCTTCATGGCCGCGAGCATTACCTCCCAGATCTGCACGCAGTTCGGCAGCATCATGAGGATGCGATCGCCGCGCTCGACGCCGTGGCGGCGGAGGTAGATCGCGACGCGGTTGGAGCGCTCCGCCAGCTCGGCGTACGAGAGGCGCACCTCCGCGCCGTACTCCTCCACGAGGTGCAGCGCCGTCCGCGGGTTGCCGTCCGCGACGATGTCGAACCAGTCGAGCGCCCAGTTGAAGCGATCGAGGGCCGGCCAGCGGAACTCCCGGTAGGCGGTCTCGTAGTCCTCGCGGTGCTGCACGAGGAAGTCGCGGGCGCGGCGGAAGCTCTCCGTGGACGACATGCGGGCCTCCCGGGGTGGAGGCCGAGTGTGACAGACGGCCACAGGGCATTGCGAGACGCCCCGCCCGTCCCGTCCGGGTGCTCGCTAGGGACCCAGCAGGCGTCCGGCGAAGGACTCGGACAGCCCATCGAGCATGAACTGGATGCCGATGGCGACGAGCAGCAGGCCCGCCGCGCGCTCGAGGATGGCGAGGCCGGTCCGCCCCAGCACGCGCTCCGTCCGCGTGGCGCCTGCGAGGATCACGTAGCTCCCCGCGGCGGTGAGCGCGATCGCGACCAGCACGGGGATGGCGTGCCACCAGGGCCCGCTCCGCGCGCGCGCCATGAGGACGACGGCGGTCGCGATGCTCCCCGGCCCGGCGAGCAGCGGCATCGCGAGCGGCACGATGGCGATGTCCTCCTTGTCGGCGCCCGCCTCCACCTCACCCTCGGTGATGCGCGTCCTGGACGGCTGGGTGCGGATCATGTCGAGCGCGAGGAGGAGCAGCACGACCCCGCCGGCGATCTTGAACGCGCCGAGGCTGATGCCGAGCAGCTTGAAGATCCAGGCGCCGGCGAGCGCGAACGCGGCGAGCACGAGGCCGGCGGCGATGGCCGCGCGGAGCGCGATGACGCGCCGCTCCTCCGCGCTGTGCCGCCTCGTCATCGCGAGGAAGAACGGCACCGCAGAGAACGGATCGACGACGAAGAAGATCGCCGAGAACGAGACGAGGCCGAGGCCGAGGAGCTCACCCATGACGAGGCGGGCGGAAGATACCGCGGACGGCCGCGGCGCGGGGCTACTTCTCGGGCGCGGCGCGGCGCGCGAACCCCGAGCGGCGGATCGACCAGACCTTGCGCACCGCCTCGATCACGATCCGGCGCGACATCTTCGACTGCCCCACCCGCCGGTCCGCGAAGACGATCGGCACCTCCACCACCCGGAACCCCCGCCGGAGCGCGCGGTAGGTGAGCTCGATCTGGAACGCGTAGCCCGAGCACTCGACGCTCGGCAGGTCGATCGCCTCGAGCACCTCGCGCCGGAAGCACTTGAACCCGCCGGTGAGGTCGCGCACGCGCACGCCGAGGATGGTCCGCGCGTAGAGGCTGCCCCCGCGCGAGATGAGCTTGCGGCCGAGGCCCCAGTTCACCGTCCCGCCGCCCGGGACGTAGCGCGAGCCGAGCACGAGGTCGGCGTCGCTGCGGGCGCGAGCGAGCAGGGCCGGCAGGTAGCGCGGGTCGTGCGAGAAGTCGGCGTCCATCTCGAGCACGTAGGCGTACCCGCGCGAGAGCGCCCAGTCGAAGGCGGCGAGGTACGCCCTCCCGAGCCCCTGCTTCGCGGCGCGGTGGAGCACGTGGACGCGCGGCTCGCGCGCGGCGAGCCGGTCGGCGAGCTCGCCCGTGCCGTCCGGCGAGCTGTCGTCCACGACGAGCACGTCCACGTCCGGCGTGGCGGCGAGGATGCCCGCGACGATGGGCTCGAGGTTCTCGCGCTCGTCGTAGGTGGGGAGGCAGACGATCGCCGGGCGCCGCTCCGTCATGACATCACCCCCACGATCTCCTCCGCCACGCGCCGGGGCGCGCCGGGCTCGCCGAGCGAGTCGCGCACCTCCTGCAGCGCCGCGAGCTGCGCGTCGCGCACCGCGCGATCGCCGAGGAGCCGCTCGATCTCCGCGGCCATGCGCGCCGGGCTCGCCTCTCCCTGCAGGAGCTCGGGGACGACGCTTCGGCCGGCGAGGATGTTGACGAGCGCGAAGTGCGCGATGCGCACGAGCATCCTGCCGAGCGCGTACGTGAGCCAGGAGAGCCGGTACACCACGACCATCGGCCGGAGCATGATCGCGGTCTCGAGCGTGGAGGTGCCGCTCTTCACGATGGCGGCGTCGCTCGCGCCCACCACCTCCTCGGTGCGCCCGTCGACGAGCTTCACCTCGATGGTGCGGTGCACGGCGAGGTACGGCTCGAGCGCGGCGCGCGGGAGGGTCGGGGCGACCGGCACCACGAACTGCGCGTCGGGGTGGACGGCCTTGATCCGCTCGGCGGCCTCGAGCATGGGCGCGAAGAGGCGCTTCAGCTCCGACGCGCGGCTCCCCGGCACGAGCGCGACGGTGGTCCGGCCGTTCGCGAGCCCGAGGGCGGCGCGGTAGCGGTCCGGGGCCTCCGGCGGCGGCCGCTCCGCGAAGGGGTGCCCGACGAAGCGCGCCCGGACGCCGGTGCCCTCGTAGAAGCTCGGCTCGAACGGGAGGATGCAGAGCATCCGGTCGACGACCTTCGCGATCTTCTTCGCCCTGCCCTTCCGCCACGCCCAGATGGTGGGCGAGACGTAGTAGACGACGGGGATCCCGAGCTTCTTGAGCTTCGCCGCGAGGCGGAGGTTGAAGTCCGGGAGGTCGACGAGCAGGGCCGCCTTGGGGCGGCGCTCGGCGGCGGCGCGCGCGAGCAGGCGCAGGATCCCGAGGATCCGCGGCAGCCGCGGCAGCACCTCGGCGACCCCCATCACCGAGATGTCCTCCGCCGGCGCGAGCACCTCGAGCCCCGCGGCGCGCAGCCGCGGACCGCCGACCCCGAACGCGTGGATCCCGGGCCGCAGCGCCGCGAGCTCCTCGAGCGCGCGCGCCGCGTGCAGATCGGCGCTCGCCTCGCCGGCGACGATGAGGATCTCCTCGGACAAGCCGGCGGGTCATAACACGCACGCCTGGGCGGTCCAACGGTCCCAGGGGTCGGTGTGGGCACCCGGCGCCACGAAGATCGCGGTGGAGCCCCGCGCCGGTGCGTGGCTAACATCCCCCCGTGCCGCTCTTCCGCCGCCGGCCGCGCACGCGAGCCGAGATCGTCGCCGCCGCCGACCGCGCCCGGGCGCGCGGACGCATCCGCAAGGCGGTGGCCGGGTACCGCGAGGCCCTCCGCAACGACCCCGAGGACCCCTCGCTGAACGTGAAGCTCGCTCCGCTGCTCGCGCGCCTCGGCCAGGGCGCCGAGGGCGCCCGCTGCTTCCGCCGCGCGGCGGAGCGCCACCTCGCCGCGGGGTTCACCGATCGCGCCGCAGCGGTGTGCGCCACGGCGACCGGGGTGTTCCCCCTCGAGCCCGCCTTCCGCGTCGAGCTCGCCCGTCTGCACGCGCTGCGGGGCCGCCGGGCCGACGCGGTGGGTGCCCTCGTGGACGGCGGGCGCGCGCTCGCCCGGGCGCGGCGCCGCCCGGCCGCCGTGTCGCTCCTGCGCCGCGCGCTGGAGCTCGAGCCGCTGCACCTCGAGGCGCGGCTCGCGCTCGCGCCGGCGCTCGCCGCCGAGGGTGAG
>NZ_JALCZB010000084.1:0-20090 GCF_022690745.1 Anaeromyxobacter sp. SG64
CGCCCGCCGAGGCGGTGCTCGCCGCGGCCCGCGAGCGCCGCCCCGCGCTCGCCGCGGAGCGCGCGCGCGTCGAGGCGGCCGACGCGGCGATCCGCATCGCGCAGGCGGGCTACCTGCCGCGGCTGGACGTGCAGGCCGGCTACAACCGCAACGGCGTGGAGCTCGCGGGCAAGGGGGGCGTGTACTCCGACCCCTCGCGCGACTACACGGCGAGCGTGCAGCTCGTCGCGTCGTGGAACCTGTTCGAGGGCCGCCGCACCTCCGCGGAGGTGCAGCGCGCCGAGAGCCTCGCGCGGCGCGCCCGCGCCTCGGCGGAGCGGACCCTCGACGCGGTCGCGAAGGAGATCACCGACTCCCGCGCGCTCGCCGAGGCGCGCGCGCGGCAGGTCTCCCTCGCCACCGACAACCTGCGGATGGCGGAGCAGGGGCTCGCGCTCGCGCGGGAGCGGCTCGACGCCGGCCTCGCGACGCAGCTCGAGCTGCGCGACGCCTCCCTGAAGCTGACCCAGGCCGAGCTCGCGCTCGTCGAGGCGAGGATCGATCACGCGGTCGCGATCGCGGATCTCGCGCGCGCCGCGGGAGGACCCATCTAGATGGCGACGCACAACCCCGCATCGATGCCCGCCCCCGAGCCCGCCGAGCGCCCCGCGCCCGAGGGGCCCGTCCTCGCCCGCCCTCCGCCGCGGATCCGCATGAGCTGGACGAAGCGGATCGTCGCGACCCTCTTCGTCCTCGCGGTCGCCGCGATCACGGTCCTCTCGCTCCGGCCGCGCCCGGCGCCGCCGGTCGCGATCCAGGCGATCACCGCGCGCAAGGGCAGCATCACCCGCATCGTCACCGCCGCCGGGAAGCTCCAGGCGGCGACCGAGGTGAAGCTGTCCTCCAACATCTCGGGCGACCTCCTCGAGCTCAACGTGAAGGAGGGCGATCTCGTCAAGAAGGGGCAGGTGCTCGGTCGCATCGACGCGCGCCGCTACACGGCCCAGGTCTCGCAGCAGGACGCGGCGCGCGCCTCGGCCGCGGCCGACCTCCAGTCGCAGAACGTGAACGTGACGCAGCTCGAGCAGGAGCTCGGGCGCGTCGAGCGGCTCGCGCAGAGCGGCAACGCGAGCACGGCGGAGGTGGAGCAGGCCCGCGCCAAGGTCCAGGGCGAGCGCGCCCGGGCCGACGCCGCCCGCGGGCGGATCGAGCAGGCCGACGCGGCGCTGCGCGAGGCGCGCCACCTCCTCTCGCTCACCACGCTCACGGCGCCCATCGACGGCGTCGTGACGAAGCGCCAGAAGCAGGTCGGCGAGCGCGTGCGCGGCTCCGACTTCTCCGAGGACGTCATCGTCGTCATCTCCACCCTGTCGCAGATGGAGGTGAACGTGGAGGTCGGCGAGCACGAGGTGGTGTTCGTGAAGGAGGGCGACACCGCCGACATCGACATCGACGCCATCCCGGAGCGGAAGTTCCCGGCCCAGGTGGTCGAGGTCGCGCGGAACGCCACCGTGAAGAACGCGGGCACGGAGGGCGAGGTGACGACGTTCGTCGTCCGGCTCGCGCTCACGGAGCGCGTGCCGGGGGCGCTCCCCGGCATGAGCGCGCAGGCCGCGATCGCCACGGACACCCGCGACGGCGCGGTGGTGGTGCCCATCCAGGCGGTCACCGTGCGGCCGGAGAAGGAGCTGCGGGCCGGCGGGAAGGGGGCCGCCCAGGAGGACCCGCCGCAGGAGAACGGCGGCGCGCCGGCGAAGCCCGGCAAGAAGCCGCGCCGCGAGCCGCTCCGCAAGGTGGTCTTCGTCGTGGACGGCGGCGTCGCGAAGGTGCGCGAGGTCGAGACCGGGCTCGCGAGCGACACCGAGATCGAGATCGTGAAGGGGCTCGCGGAGGGCGACAAGGTCGTCGAGGGGCCGTACCGCGTCCTCTCGCGAGAGCTCGCCGACGGGAAGCCCGTCACCGAGGAGGTCCCGGGGGCGAAGGGGCCGAAGGGGAAGGGCTAGCCGTGGACGACGCGCTGATCCTCGTCGAGGACCTCTGCCGGTACTACGAGGTGGGCGGAGAGACCGTCCGCGCGCTCGACGGCGTCTCCTTCGCGATCGAGCGCGGCGAGTGGGTGGCGATCGTCGGCCAGTCGGGATCGGGCAAGTCGACGCTCATGAACCTCATCGGCTGCCTCGACACGCCGAGCTCCGGCAGCTACCGGCTGAACGGCGCCGACGTGCAGGGGCTGGCCGACGACGCCCTCGCCGACCTTCGCAACAAGGAGATCGGCTTCGTCTTCCAGACGTTCCAGCTCCTCCCCCGCGCCACCGCGCTCGCCAACGTCGAGCTCCCGCTCGTCTACCGCGGCGTCTCCCGGCGCGAGCGCCGGGACCGCGCCGAGGCGGCGCTCGCGGCGGTCGGCCTCACGAACCGCATGCACCACCGGCCGAACGAGCTCTCCGGCGGGCAGCGCCAGCGCGTCGCCATCGCGCGCGCGCTCGTCGGCGAGCCGTCGCTCCTGCTCGCGGACGAGCCCACCGGTAACCTCGACTCCTCCACCGGCGAGGAGATCATCCGCCTGTTCGACGATCTCCACCGCCGCGGCCACACCATCTTGCTCGTCACCCACGAGCCGCGGCTCGCCGCGCGCTGCCCCCGCGCCATCCGGCTCACCGACGGGCGGGTGGTCGGCGACGGGCCGGGCGCGGAGGTCGCCACGCTCACGGCGGCGCGCGTGGTGCACGCATGAGGCGGCTGCGGCGCGGGCTCGTCCGCGCGGCCTCGGAGATCTCCGAGGGCGTCCGCATCGCCCTCGCGAACCTCGTCGGGGCGCGGCTGCGGAGCTTCCTCACCACCCTCGGCATCGTCATCGGGGTCATGACGGTGATCGCCATCGTCGCGATCATCCAGGGCCTCAACGCCTCGTTCGAGTCGCAGATCTCGACCCTCGGGGCGGGCACGGTCTACGTCTCCAAGTTCGGCTGGTTCGTGGCGGGTCGCGACGCGTGGTGGGAGATGCGCAACCGCAAGGACCTGGGCCGCCGCGAGCTCGAGGCCATCCAGCGCGAGGCGCTGCACGCGAGCGCCATCGCGCCGATGGCGATGACGAGAGGTCCGGTGACGCGCGCCGAGAAGGAGGTCTCGTCCGTCCAGATCATCGGCACGAACGCGCAGTACCTCGAGACCGGCGCGGGCTCCGTCGCAGCGGGGCGCTTCCTCGCGGAGATCGACGTCGATCTCTCGCGCAACACGGTGGTGCTCGGCGCGGAGCTCGTCGATCGCCTGTTCCCGGGCGCCACGGCGGAGGGCGCGCTCGGCAAGAAGGTCGTCGTGAACGGGATCCCGTTCACCGTGGTGGGCACCATCGGACGCCGCGGGCAGCTCCTCGGCATGAACATGGACGCGAACGTCATCGTCCCCTACACCACCTTCCTGCGCGACCTCGGCGGCAAGCGCTCGCTCAACATCGCGGTCGCCGCCGCGCCGGAGGACCTCCCCGCGCTCGAGGACGAGCTCGTCGGCATCCTCCGCCGCGTGCGGCAGGTCCCGCCCGACAAGAAGGACGACTTCGCCCTCAACCGGCAGGAGCAGTTCCTCAAGGTGTACCGGCAGCTCACCGGCGCGCTCTACGGCGTGGCCATCGGCGTCGGCATGATCACGCTCGTCGTGGGCGGCATCGGCATCATGAACATCATGCTGGTGTCGGTCACCGAGCGGACCCGCGAGATCGGCGTGCGGCGCGCCCTGGGCGCGCGGCGGCGCACGATCCTGCTCCAGTTCCTCATCGAGTCCTCGGTGGTGGCGGCGCTCGGCGGGGCGGTCGGGACGGCGCTCGGCCTGGGCGTCGCCCAGCTCGTCGCGCTCCTCACGCCGCTCGCCGCCGCGGCGACGCCCTCGGCGGTGGCGCTCGGCATCGGCTTCTCCGCCGGCGTGGGGCTCCTCTTCGGCTCGTGGCCCGCCTGGCGGGCCGCGCGGCTCGATCCGGTGGAGGCGCTGCGCTACGAATGACCGCCCTCCTCGACACCATCGCGATGGCCCTCGGGACGCTCCGCGCGAACGTCCTGCGCTCCGTGCTCACCCTGCTCGGCATCGTCATCGGCGCGTCCACGGTGGTCGCGATGATGTCGCTCACCGAGGGGTTCCGCCTGAAGCTCACGAGCGACTTCGCCGCGCTCGGCGCGGGCGCCTTCCAGGTGCAGAAGTGGCCCGCGCTCCAGTTCGGCCCGCACGACCACCGGAAGTACGAGCGGCGCCCGGACCTCACCCGCGAGCAGGGCGAGGCGCTCCGCGAGCTGCCGCACGTCGCCTACGTGTCGATCGAGGAGTGGGCGCGCCGGCCGGAGGCCCTCGCCACCCGGGATCGCACGACCAAGCAGAACATCAGCGTCTGCGGCGCGCTGCCGGACTACGAGCGCGCGAACGGCGTCGACATCGCCCTCGGCCGGTTCCTCAGCCACACCGACGTCCAGCTCGGCCGGCGGGTCATCGTCATCGGCGCCGACGTCCAGGACATCCTCTTCCCCGGCCAGGATCCGCTCGGCCAGGAGGTCCGCGTCCGCGGCGTGCCCTTCGAGGTCATCGGGGTCGCCGAGCGCGAGGGTTCGCTCCTCGGCCAGTCGAAGGACGGATGGGCGGTCGTGCCGTGGACCGCCTACGAGCGCGCGCTCGGGAAGGTGCGGAACAACAACATCGCCGTGGTCGCGACGACGCCGGACGACGCGCCCAGGGCGCTCGAGGAGGTGGTGGCGAAGCTCCGCCGCATCCGCGGGCTCGCGCCGCACGAGGAGAGCGACTTCGAGATCTTCTCGAACGACACCTCCGCCCAGCTCTTCGACAACCTCGCCAAGATGGTGGGTGCCGCGACGTTCGGCGTGTGCGCGCTCGCGCTCCTCGTCGGCGGCATCGGCGTCATGAACATCATGCTCGTGTCCGTGACCGAGCGGACGCGCGAGATCGGCATCCGCATGGCGCTCGGCGCGCGCCGCCGGCGCATCCTCTCCCAGTTCCTCGTCGAGTCGGTCTTCCTCTCGGCCCTCGGGGGGCTCGTGGGCGTCCTGCTCGGCGCGGGCCTCGCGCTCGGGGCGCGGGAGATCTGGCAAGTTCCCGCGAGCATCCCGGCGTGGGCGGTGATAGTCTCCCTCGCCTCCGCGGGCGGGGCAGGCCTCCTGTTCGGCATCTACCCCGCCGCCCGGGCGTCGAAGCTCGACCCCGTCGAGGCGATGCGGACCGAATAGGAGACGCGGGGCGCGTGGACCGGTCGAAGCTCGTCAAAGAGGTGCGGGGCTGGACGTTCACCATCCTCGCCGTCCTCGCGTTCCGGACGTTCCTCTACGAGGCCGTCTACATCCCGTCGGGCTCGATGATCCCGACCCTGCAGATCGGCGACTACGTCATCGTCGAGAAGTGGGCCTACGGGGCGCGCCTGCCGTTCACCGAGACGGCGCAGGCCACCTGGCGCAGCCCGGCGCGCGGCGACATCGTCGTGCTGCTCGCGCCGCCCGGGAACCCGCGCGACGACGACCTCATCAAGCGGGTGGTCGCCGTGGGCGGCGACACGGTCGAGATCCGGGACGGCCACCTCGTCGTGAACGGCGCGCCGGTGGCGCGCGAGCGCGTCCCCGGACGCTGCAGCTACTGGAACAAGAACGAGGGCGGCCCGTGGCGCGAGGAGCCGTGCGTCGACTTCGTCGAGTCGCTCGTCGATCACCGCTACCACACCTTCTGCACGCCTTACCTGCCGTGCGGTGACGTACCGTCGGTGAAGGTGCCCGACGGGACGGTGTGGCTCGCCGGCGACCACCGCGACCACTCCGCCGACAGCCGCGTGTTCGGCCCGGTGCCGGTCGGCCGCATCAAGGGCCGCGCCTGGCTCGCGCTCGTGTCCTGGGGTCCGGGCGGGCCGCGCTGGGACCGTCTGTTTCACTTCGTGAATCATTAGAAGCGGGGGACTCCGTCCCCCGCCCCGCCGAGCAAAGCTCGTCGGGGCCCCACCCCCTGCTCGGCGGGGGCCGTGAACGGTCGCGCCCGCTGACGCGGGTTCGCGACCGTTCCCCGCCGGGAGGGACTGCGTCCCTCCCCGTCGCTTCGCGACGGGGCCCCTCCCTGCTGATCGCGTGCAGCAGCACGCTGGCACTCACCCCGTGCTCAGGCGGGGGCGGGGAGGGGCTTCGCCCCTCCCCGCGCGTTGCGCGGGGCCCCTCCCGCGAAGCATGCGTGTGGCGAGCCCCGGTTAGACCCTCAATGCTGCATCGGCGGCTGCTGCTGGGTGGCGCTCGTAGCGGCGGCCGCGGCGGGCTGGTGGGCGCGGATGTACTCGAGCATCTCGCGCAGCTCGCGGGCGAAGGTGTCGTAGTCGGTCTGCTGCGCGTTGAGGAACGTGCTCCCCGCCATCGTCGCGGCGCTCATCATGCTCGCCTCGGCGATCTCCTCGTCGGTGGCGCCGAACATTCGCGCCGCCTCGGTGTGGAACAGCGCGCAGTAGCGGCAGCGGGTCGCGCCGGCCACCGCGAGCCCCATGAGCTCCTTGTACTTGTTCGGGATGCGCGTCTCCGCGAGCTGGAAGTCGCGCATCAGCGTCCAGAAGCCGGTCACCGCCGACTCGGGCATCTCCTTCACCCAGGTCGGCACGAGCCCGAACAGCTGCTTCACCTCGTCATGGATCGCCTTCACGTCGGCCATGTCGCTCTCCTCGTGGCGCTCGTCGATCGCGGGCCGCGGCGATCGGGGTCGCCGCCGGCCGCGCGGCCCGGTCGGCGCGGCGTCGGGGAGGGATCTAGCGATGCGGCGGAACGCCGCAATCGACGGAGGCTCCCGCGATCAGCGGGTCCCCATGAGGCGCGCGCGCAGGATGCGGACGGGCGGATCGAGCGCCTGGCCCTTGGCGGGCGACGCGTGGATGCGGCGCACGACGTCCATTCCGGCGATGACGCGCCCGAAGGCGGCAAAGCCTTGACCGTCCGGGTTCCGGCGTCCACCCGAGTCGAGCTCGGGCTCGTCGTCGAGGCAGACGAAGAAGTCGCTCGTCGCGGTGTCCGGTCGGGCTCGGGCCATGGAGAGCGTCCCGGCGCGGTGACGGAGGCCCGTGTCGCGCGTCCGCTCCAGCGCGATCGGCGGGAAGTCCTCGGCCTCCTTCGCCGGATCGACGCCCGCCTGGACGACCGCGATGCGGACGCGGTCGTCGGGCTGGTTGTCGGCGCGCACGGTGCGATGGAAGCGGCCGCCGTCGTAGCGGCCCGCCTCGACGTAGCGCAGGAAGTTCGCCGTGGTGCGAGGCGCACGCGCCCGATCGAGCTCGAGCTCGATCGCGCCGAGCTCGGTCTCGAGGCGCACGCGCGGGTGCTCGGGCGGCTCCGGCGCGCGGACCGGGCGGGCGCGGGCAGCGGGGGCGAGGAGCAGGCACGCGGCGAGCGCGGCGGCGACGGCGGAGCGCATGACGGTCAGTGAATCACGGCCGGCGCTCCCCCGCCAGCTGCTGCGCGTGGATCGCGCGCACCGTCTCGATCGTGTCCGCGTCCTCGGGGCGCTTGTCCGGACGGTAGCGCTTCACGCGCGCGAACCGCAGCGCGAGGCCCGACGGGTAGCGGGGGCTCTCCTGCAGGCCGTCGAAAGCGATCTCCACCACCACGTCCGGGCGGAGGTGGACCACGTACCCGTCGGTCGTGCCGAGCGCCAGCGCGCGGAAGCGCTCGGTCTGCCAGGCGAGCATCTCGTCGGTCATGCCCTTGAACGTCTTGCCCAGCATGGCGAACCCGCCGCTCGCGGGATCGCGCGCGCCGAGGTGCAGGTTGGAGAGCCAGCCCCGGCGGCGGCCGCTGCCCCACTCCGCGGCGAGCACCACGAGATCGAGCGTGTGCGCGCGCTTCACCTTGAGCCAGCTCGCGCCGCGGCGGCCCGCCTCGTAGGGCGCCGCGAGCGACTTCGCCACGAGCCCCTCGTGACCGCGCGCGAGCGCGCCGTCGAGGAAGGCCTGGGCGGCCGCGCGGTCCGCGGTGACGAGGCGGGGCACGCGCAGGGGCCCGGGCAGCGCGTCCGCCAGCGCGGCGTGCCGCTCGCGGAAGGGCAAGAGGACGAGGTCCTCCCCCCCGGCGTGGAGCGCGTCGAAGAACAGCACCGAGAGCGGCAGCTCCTCGCGCAGGCGCCCCACCTCGAGCTTCCGGCCGAAGCGGCGCATGGTGACCTGGAACGGCTCGGGCGAGCCGTCGGCGCGGAGCGCGATCGCCTCGCCGTCGAGCACGAGCGAGGAGGCGGGGAGCGCGCGCACCGCCTCCGCCACCTCCGGGACCGCCACCGTCACGTCGCGCAGCGTCCGCGAGAAGACGCGCACCCGCTCCCCGTCCTTGTGGACCTGCACGCGCGCGCCGTCGAGCTTCCACTCGAGCGCGGCCTCGCCGAGCGCGTCGAGCGCCTCGTCCACCCCGCCGGCCGGCTGCGCGAGCATCGGCTGGACGGGCTCCAGGAGCCGCAGCCGAAACCGGGCGAGCCCCGCCGCGCCCTCCGAGAGCGCGGCCTCGGTCACCGGCGCGAGCGCGCCGCCCATCATCACCGCCCGGCGCACGTCGCTCGCGGAGAGCCCCGCGGCGCGCGCCACCGCCTCCACCAGCACACCCTCGAGCGCGCCCTGGCGCAGCTCGCCGAGCAGGAGCCGCCCGAGGAAGTCGCGCTCCTCGGCGGTGCCGCGCGCGAGGAGCGCCGCGAGGAGCCGCGCGCGCTCGCCGCCCGAGCCGCCGCCGCGCGCCGCCGCGATCCGGTCGAGCGCGGCGTCCACCTCCGCGACCGAGAGCGTCGCCGCGCCCGCCGGCTCCGTCGCCGCGAGCGCACGCCGCACCGCGGCGGGGCCGAGCCCGATGCGCCCCTGGGCGAGCTCCCCCGAGAGCCAGCTCGCCCCGGCGCGCCGCTCCTCCGGCGCGAGCGCGTGCAGCGCCTCCACGAGCCGCGCGATCTTCTCCAGCCGGGCGGCGGTGCGGGCGACGGCGTTCGAGGCCTGGACGAGCTCGGCGAGCTGCACCCTCGTTCCCTAACCGGCCCCCCGGCCCGGGACGAGCCGGGGCCCCTCACGAGCGCGCCGCGCCGCGCCGCCTCGGGGCCGGTCGCCGTACAATCCGGCGCATGCCCGACCCGCACGCCGCCGCCGCCGCCGCACTCCGCTCGGCCGGTGCCCTCGTGGTCACCGCCGGCGCCGGCATGGGCGTCGACTCCGGGCTCCCGGACTTCCGCGGCGACCGAGGCTTCTGGAAGGCGTACCCGCCCTACGAGCGGCTCGGCATCTCGTTCGTGGACGCGGCGAACCCGGTCCACTTCGAGGCGGACCCGGCGTTCGGCTGGGGCTTCTACGGGCACCGGGCGCGCCTCTACCGGGAGACCGCGCCGCACCCCGGCTTCGCGCTCCTCCTGCGCTGGTCGGAGCGACTCGGCCTCCCCTGCTTCGTCGTCACCTCGAACGTGGACGGTCAGTTCCAGAAGGCGGGGTTCCCCGCGGAGCAGGTGCTCGAGGTCCACGGCTCCATCCACCACCTCCAGTGCACCGAGCCGTGCTGCGGGACGATCTGGCCGAACGAGGAGGACGTCGCGGTGGACGCGGCGACCATGCGCGCGCAGCGCATCCCCCGCTGCCTCCGCTGCCGCGGCGTGGCGCGCCCGAACATCCTCATGTTCGGCGACGGCGCGTGGCTCTCCTCGCGCACCGACGCCCAGGCCGAGCGCTTCGAGGCGTGGCTGGACGAGCGGGGCGAGGCGCGCCTCGTGATCCTGGAGCTCGGGGCGGGCACGGCCGTGCCGACGATCCGCTGGCACTCCGAGCGGCTCGGCGCCCGCCCGGGCGCGACGCTCGTGCGCGTGAACCCGCGCGAGCCGGAGGTGCGCCCGCCGCACCTCTCCATCGCGAGCGGCGCGCGCGAGGCGCTGGAGCGGATCGACGCGGCGCTGTGATGAGCGCTGCACGCTGCCGAGGTCCCGTGTGGGCCCTCGCAGCGCGGGTCCTCACGGCGCGGCGAGCGCGGCCACCGCCCGCCACACCGCGGCGACGGCCGCGGGGATCGCCGCGGCGACCGCGGGCGTGAGCCCCTCGCCCACCTCGTCCAGCGCCAGCGCCTCGACGGCGACCACCTCGATGCGCGATGGGACCGGCGCGCCCGACGCCGCGGCGCGAGCGAGCGCTGAGGGCAGGCCGATGGCGTGGGGCGAGGGCCCCTCGGGCGCGTGGAGCGCGTCGAGCGGGAAGGCGAGCACCGTCCCGGGCGGATGACCACCGGTCCGCACCGCGTCCACCACCACGACGCGGTCGAAGCCCTCCATGTCGTCGAGGAGGTAGAGCCCGGCGGCGGCGCTGCGCCGGACGGTGACGCCCGGCGCACCCTCGCGCGAGAGCGCGTCGGCGACGTGGAGCGCCACCGCGTCGTCCCTGCGGAGCGCGTTCCCGAGGCAGAGGACGAGGACCGGGACGCTCACTCCCCCGCCCCCGCATCGGCACCGTCATCCTCGGTGGACACCCGCCGCCGGATCACCTCGCGCACCGCGCCGTCCGGCCCGCGCACGGTGACGACGAGGGGCAGCTCGCCGGGGAGCGCGTGCGACGCGCAGGCGTTGCAGGGGTCGTAGGCGCGGAACGCCATCTCGAGCTGGTTCAGGAGCGCGGGATCGACCTTCCCGTTCCGGATGAGCCCGCGCGCCGCCTTGCGCACCGAGATCTGCACCGGGGCGGCGTTGTGCTGGGAGGCCACGACGAGGTTCGCGGCGGTGAGCAGGCCGTCCGCGTCGGTGGCGTAGTGGTGGATGAGCGTGCCGCGCGGCGCCTCGACCACGCCGACCCCCTCGGACGGCCCCGCGAGCGGCGCGGGCACGGTGCGGACCTGGCTCGGCTCGCGCGCCTCGAGGTCCGGATCCGCCGCGAGCGCCTCGACCGCCTCCGCCGCCTGGAGCGCCTCCACGAGGCGCGCCCAGTGGAACGCGAGCGTCTGATGGGCCGGCCAGCCGAGCGCGTCGAAGAGCCGCTGGCGCTCCGCCTCGGCGCGCGGCGTCGCCATCGCGCGCGCGACGTTGAGCCGCGCGAGCGGCCCGACCCGGTAGAGCCCGCTCTCGTCACCCTCCGTGAATCCCGTCCAGCCCTTCGCCTTGAGGAAGGTGAGCTTCGCGTAGGTCCAGGGCTCGACCCGCTCGGCGAGGTGGAGGAGCCAGTCTCTAGGCTGGAAGCGCGCGAGCTCGCCGCCCTGCGGATCCACCACCCGCAGCGCTCCGTCGAGGAACGTGAGCCGCCCCGCCTCGTCCACCATGCCCATCGAGTGGCAGCGGACGCGGTACACCTCGCTCGAGAGCGCCTCGCCGTACTCGCCGCTCCCGAGCACCGCCGCGCGGAACGACTCGAGCGTGTCGGCCGCGAACCGGACGAGCCCGGGCGCGAGCTCGCGGGCGCGGCGGACGGTCTCGGGGTCGAGCGGACGGGAGACTCCGCCCGGCAGCGCGAACACGGGGTGGATGGTGCGCCCCGCGATGGCGGCCATGAGCTCGCGCGCCTCCTTGCGGGCGCCGAGGATGCGCCGGCCGAGGTCCGCGCCGACCTTCGCGAGGACGCCGACGATGCTCCGCATGGGCGCGGGCGCCGAGGAGCCGGCGTAGAAGTCCGGCCCGCCCATGTACCAGTAGTGGAGGAGGTGATCCTCGAAGATGAACAGGTTGTAGTAGAGCGCCTGGAGCTTCCGGGCCGCGGCGGGCGGGACGACGCCGTACAGCGCGTCGAGCGCGCGGGCGGCCGCGATGTGGTGCGCCGCCGGGCAGACGCCGCAGACGTGGGCGGTGAGCTGCGGCATCTCCTCCGCCGGCCGGCCCACGCAGAAGCGCTCGAACCCGCGCAGCTCCGGCACCTGCAGGAACGCGCTCTCCGCGTTCCCGTCGGCGTCGAGGAAGACCTCGATCTTGCCGTGACCCTCGAGGCGCGTGATCGGGTCGATGGTGATCCGGCGCGTCATCCCTCGCCCCCCTCCGAGGCGGGCCGCACGCGCGCGGGCACGAGCCCGGCCGCGTACGAGTAGCGCCAGAAGGTGCCCGCCGGATCGGGCAGCGCGTCCGCGAGCGCGACCACCTCCGCCTCTCCGCCCGCGAAGAGCGACGCGAAGGCGGACAGCATCGCCGCGCCCGGGTCGCGCACGCCGTCGAGCGGACCGAAGCAGCCCCGGCACGGCATGCCCGCCTCGATGCAGCCCGGCTGGCAGCCCGCTCGCGTCCCCGGCCCGAGGCAGACGAGCCCCTGCGCGAGGAAGCAGCGCTCCGGGTCGAGCGCGGTGGTGGCGATGCGGCGCAGCGACGCCACCGAGAGGCGCTCCGGCCGCGAGCCCTTGCGCGGGCACCCGTCGCAGAGGGCGACGTTCGGCGCGAGCACGGCGCCGTGCAGCGGGAGAGCGTCGCCGAGCAGCGCGTCGAGCGCGGCCTCGACGATCGCCGGCGAGGGCGGGCAGCCCGGGACGGTGTAGTCCACCGGGACCACCTCGGCGAGCGGGAGCGCGCGGGAGAGGAGCACGGGAAGCGAGAGGCCGCCTCCTCCGGCGACCGGGCCGCCCGGGAGCGGCGCGTCCGGGTTCGAGACCGACGCCGGGCGGCGGTAGGCCGCGTCGAGGAGCTCGGCCGGCGAGGAGAGGTTCCCGAGCCCGACCACGCCCCCCATGTGCGCGCAGGCGCCGAAGGAGACGAGCACGCGCGCCTTGCGACGCAGGAGCCGCGACCACTCGTCCTGCTCGCTGAGCCGCACCGCGCCGTTCACGAACGCGACGTCGATCCCGCCGTCGGGCATTGCCTCGACGTCGGCCCGCTTGTGATCGAGCGCCACCGGCCAGAGCACCACCTCGACGCGCTCGAGCAGGGACGCGAGCCCCTCGCCGAGATCCATCACCGCCTCCTCGCAGCCGCCGCAGGAGGCGTTCCAGTAGAAGGCGACGCGCGGCTTGCCGGGGGCGCGGGGCGGGAGCGGCGCCGCGGACCCGGACGGCCCTCCGCGCGCGGGCGCGAGGGAACGCCCGTCCTCGACGCCGTCGAGCGCGGGCGAGAGCGCGCGCACCTCCTCCACGCCGTCGAGGGCGGCGCGGGCCGGGTAGGCGAGCGGCCCGAGCGCCCGGAGGGCCTCGGTCATCTCGCGTACGGTCGCGGCGAAGCGCTCGCCCTCCGCCGCGCTCGCCCAGGCGATCCGGAAGCGCGCGGGCTCGATGCCCGCCTGCTCGAGGGCGCGCACCAGCACCGCGTGGCGCGCGGCGGCCCTGAGGTTGCCGTCGAGGTAGTGGCAGTCGCCGGGGTGGCAGCCCGCCACGAGCACGCCGTCCGCGCCCTCGCGGAAGGCCTGGAGCACGAAGGCCGGCTCGACGCGCCCGCTGCACATGACGCGCACGGTGAGGAGGCTCTGCGGGTACTCGAGGCGCGCCTGCCCGGCGCGGTCGGCCGCCGAGTACGCGCACCAGCTGCACAGGAACGCGACGATGCGGGGCTCGTGCGCCATCCGCGGCTACCCCCCGCTCCCCGGCGCGCCGCGCAGGAGCGCCGTGATCTCCGCCGCGATCTGCGCGCCGGTGAAGTGCCGCGCGGTCGCCGCGCCCGCCGGGCAGGCGGCGACGCAGGTGCCGCAGCCTCGGCAGTGCACCGCCGCCACCAGCGCCCGCCCGGTCGCGGGGTCGAGGCCGACGGCGCCGAAGGGGCAGGCCGCCACGCACAGCGCACAGCCGCCGCAGCGGGCCGGGTCGATCTCCGCGGCGAGCGGCTCGAGCGGCAAGAGGTCGCCCGGGGCGAGCGAGGCGAGCACCAGCCCGGCGGCGGCGGTGCCGTCGCGGATCGCCTCGTGGATGGGGCGAGGCCCGGCCGCCGCGCCGGCGACGTACACGCCCGCGATGCGCGTCGCCGTGGGCTCGAAGGGGCTCGCGCCCCCGTCGGCGAGGAACCCGCGCGCGTCCGAGTCGACGCGGAGGAGCCGCGCGAGCGCCTCGGCCCCGTCCGCGCCGCGCGCGGGCGCGTGGATCGCGACGAGGTCGGCCTTCCGCTCCGCCCCGTCGGAGAGGCGCGCGCGCAGTCCGTCCGCGCACGCCTCGACCGCGCCGGGCACGAGCGCCGCGGGCAGGAGCTCGACCCCGCTCGCCGCGAGGGCCGCCGCCCGCCTCGCCGCGCCGGGCGCGCGATCGAGCCCGCCCGCGACCGCGATCCGAGCGGCCGGCAGGCGCGCGCGGAGCCGGCTCGCGAGCTTCAGGAGCTCCTCCCCCGGGAGGGACCCGTCCTCGTCCGCGGTCGCGGCGAGCAGCACCGCGCGCGGCGGCCGCCCGCCCGCGCCGCGAACCTCGCCGCCCGTCGGGCCGTCCGGGTGCAGCATCCGCTCGAGCGCGTACGTCGAGACGACGCCGTCCGGCCCCGCCACCTCGCCCGGCCTCATCCCCGTGGCGACCACGATCGCCCCCACCGTGACCTCGCGGGTGCGCGCCGGCTCGTCCAGCCGGACGGCGCCGAACGGGCAGGCCCGGGCGCAGGCGTCGCAGGCCTCGCCGCGGGCGCGCAGGCACGCCGCGCGATCGATGGCGGAGGCGTGCGGGAGCGCGCCCGGGTACGGGACGCCGATCGCCTTCCGCGCCGGTCCGCCGTCCGGGTCGGCGCGCACGGCGGGACAGGCCGCGCTGCAGGAGGCGCATCCCAGGCACACCGCCGGATCGACGCCGCGCGGCGCGATCGCGAGCTCGACCGCGAACCTCCCGTGGGCGCCGCGCACCCGGCGGAGCTCGGCGCCCGTCAGCACCTCGATCCGCTCGGAGTGGAGCACCTCGTCGAGCACCGGCTCCATGAAGCAGCTCGCGCACTCGCCCGCGGGGAAGATCTCGTCGAGCCGGTTGGCGAGCCCGCCGAGCGCGAACGCGCGCTCCACGAGGTAGACCCTGCGCTCGCGCCGGGCGAGCGCGCGCGCGGCCGCGATCCCCGCCGCGCCGCCGCCCACGACGAGGACGTCGGGCGAGGCCGCCACCTCCGCGCGGGGAATCGGCCGGTGCAGGCGGACCCGCGCGAGCCCCGCCGAGAGGAGCCGGCGCGCCCGCTCGGTGGCCTCCGCGGGATCGCCCCCCACCCACTCCACCTGCTCGCGCAGGTTCACGAGCTGCAGGTGCTCGGGCGAACGGCCCGCCCCCTCGAGCACCGCCCGGAACGTCGCCTCGTGCTCCCGTGGGGAGCAGGCGCCGATGACGACGCGCTCGAGCCCGCGCTCCCGGATCCGGGCGGCGAGCCAGGCCTTCCCTTCCTCGGAGCACAGCACGTCGTGGACCGCGACGTCGCCGGCTCCCGGCCACGCCGACGGAGCGCCGAGCGAGCCGAGCTCAACCACCGCCCCGAGGTTCGGGCCGCAGCGGCAGAGATAGACGCCGGTCGCGCGGTGCTGCGTGTCCGGGGTGGGCTCTGTCGGGCCGGGCTGCCGCGCTCCGCTCTGTGTCACGGCCTCTCAGTACTGGATCTGGATGACGACCCTCTGCGCATCGGGACGGACGGAGAGGAGCGTCTTCTTGCGCCGCTCGCAGAAGGTCCGGATGTCCTTCTCGAACGTCGGGCAGTCGCCCACGATTTCCACGACCGTACCGGCAGGCGTCTCGGCGGTCTCTACGGCGAGCTTCAGCACCGGCTGGGGGCAGCGCATCCCGGAGCAGTCGATCCGCATGAAGTTCGAGGCCACTGAAGACGTTCTCCTTGCGAGGACGCGAGGCGCTCGGCCGATGGTGATCGCAAAGCGGCGGCGCTTCGAGCGGGCCTGACGCGGCCCGACATTACCATCAAACGATCGCAGAGCCGGCGATGAGCGGGGGATGCGCCGCGGCGCCGCACCGGGCACCCGCCCGGTCGGCCGCTCAGTACTTGGCGTCCTCCGCCTCGATGAGCCGGAAGATCTCATCGGCGGATCCCGCGCGCAGCAGCGCCTCGCGGAACGTCGCGTTCTTGAAGATCCTGCTGATGCGCGCGAGCGCCTTGAGGTGCGCGCCCGCGGAGTTCTCGGGCGCGAACAGCGCGAAGAACAGGTGGGTGGGTCGCCCGTCGATCGCGCGGAAGTCGATGCCGGTGGTGGAGCGGCCGAAGGCGGCGATGAGGCCGGGGAGCCCGGGGACCTTCCCGTGCGGGATCGCGACGCCCTCGCCGATGCCCGTCGAGCCCAGCTTCTCGCGCTCGAGCAGCGTCTCCAGGAGGCGCTGCCCGTCGACCTTGTAGGCGGACGCGAGCGGGCGGCAGAGCTCCGCGAGCGTCGCCTGACCGGTCTGGCCGGAGAGGTTCGCGATCACCGCGTCAGGCCGCAGGAACTCGACGATCTTCATGAGAGAACCGGGCGTCAGCTAACACAGGTGGCAACGCGTCGGCAAGACGGCAAGCGGAGCCGTCGCACGGCCGCTCGCGAACGGATCGTCGCCGAGCGAGGCGAGCCCGACCGGCGCCCCGCGACGGGCCGCGACCGCCAGCGAAGCGAGCCCCCCGAGCCCGAACCTGCCCGCGGAGGAATGCGTCGCTCGCGGCGTGGTGCGAGCGGAGGCGCAGCCGGATGAGGCTGCGCCGGAGCGAGCGGGGGGTCCGGGGGGACGCGCCTCGTGCGTCCCCCCGGCACGACCACCGGGCCCCGACGGCGGCGGCAGCCGCCGGCGGGGCGGGGGCGCAGCCCCCGTTAGATGCTGTTCCGCGCCTCGATGAGGCCGAAGCCCCCCTCGTCGCGCCGGTAGACGACGTTGACCGCCCGGTCCTCCGAGTTCTGGAAGACGTAGAACTTCGCGTCGAGCAGCTCGAGCTGGAGGATCGCCTCGTCGATCGTCATCGGCTTCGCCTGGAACTGCTTGCTCTTCACGACGCGGTGGCTCGGGCGCTCGGGGTGCTCGAGGATGTCGAGCACGTCGTGGCGGACCTCGACCGGCGCCCACGGCGGCGGCGTGCCGTTCGCCTTGTAGTGGCTCGAGAGCTTCGCCTTGTGCTTCTTCAGCTGCCGCTCGATCTTGTCCGCGGCCTGGTCGATGGACGCGTACATGTCCTGGGAGCGGGCGGTGCCGCGCAGCAGGAACCGGCCGGCCTTCACCGTGAGCTCGGCGTGGTGATCCAGGTTCTCGACGTGAAGCACCGCGTGGGCCTCGCTCGGCCGGTCGATGTAGCGCTGGACGTGCTCGACGCGGCCTTTGACATGGGACTTCAACGCTTCGGTGGGCTCGAGATGCCGGAAGGTGATGTTCACCTGCATTGACCGCCTCCTGTGCGGGATCGCTGAAAATACTTCGGCCGCGGACCGGTGGGACCTCGAGTCCCCCGGAGCCGCGGCCGCCGCCGATGCTGCCCACGCTGGCAACATGCTCACGTGAAATCATAACAGAGGCGCGCCGGAGGGCACTCCCCCCGTCCCCCCGCCCGAGGCTCTTCGGGGGCGTCGCCGGGGCGGAGCCGCGGCCGCGGGCCCGCGCCTCAGAAGTACTTCTTGCGCTTCGAGCTCGGGAGGATCCCGAGCACCTCGCGGTACTTGGCGACCGTCCGGCGCGCGATCTCGATGCCCTGGTCCTTCAGGATCTCGACGATGCGCTGGTCCGAGTGAGGGTGCTTCGGGTCCTCGGCCGCGACGATGCGCTTGATGTGGTTCTTGACGGCCTCGCTCGCGATCTCGTCGCCGCCGGTCCGGTTGATGGCCGAGTTGAAGAAGAACTTGAGCTCGTAGATCCCCTGCGGCGTGTGGACGTACTTGTTCGTCGTGACGCGCGAGACGGTCGACTCGTGCATCCCGATGTCCTCCGCCACGTCGCGCAGGATGAGCGGCCGCAGGTGCGCGATGCCCTTGTCGAGGAACTCGCGCTGGAACTTCACGATCGACTCGGTGACCTTGTAGATCGTCCGCTGCCGCTGGTGGATGGAGCGGATGAGCCAGACCGCGCTGCGCAGCTTCTCCTGGATGTACTCCTTCGCCTCGCCCGCCTGGCCGTTCTTCAGCGCGGCGCGGTACATCCCGCTGATGCGCAGCTTCGAGAGCCCGTCGTCGTTGAGGACGGTGACGTACTTGTCCCCCATCTTGTGCACGTAGACGTCGGGGGTGATGTACTGCGCCTCCTCCCCCGAGTAGGCCCGGCCCGGCTTCGGCTCGAGGCGGCTGATCACCTTCACCGCCTTCACGACCTCGTCGATCGAGATCTTCAGGTCCTTCGCGATGGCCGCGTAGTTCTTCGACTCGAGGTGCTTGAGGTGGCGCTCGATGATCGCCACGATCTCCGGCGTGTCGGCGTTGAGGTGGCGGACCTGGATGAGGAGGCACTCGCGGAGGTCGCGCGCGGCGACCCCGGGCGGATCGAGCGACTGGACCTTCTTGAGGACGCCCTCGGCGAACTCGACCCCCATGCCCGACTCGAACGCCACGCGCACGAGCGGATCGCGGGTCATCGACTCCTCGCTCTCGCCCTCCACCGCCGGCATCTTGAAGTAGCCGTCGTCGTCGAGGTTCCCGATGACGAGCATCGCGACGCGCTCCTCCTCGGGCGTGAGGTTCGAGAGGCGGAGCTGCCAGACGAGGTGGTCGACGAGGTCGGTCTTCTTGGTGAGGGTCGCCTCGTAGCCGGGCAGCTCCTCGTCGGTGAGGCCGCGGTTCGACGGCGCGGTGTGGCCCTGGAGCTGGTAGTGGTCGAGGTACTGATCCCAGTCGATCTCGTTCGCGCCCTCCTCGCCCTTCACCTCCTCGGACTTCTCGGCGTCCTTGTGCTGCGGCTCCGCCTCGAGCTGCGCCTGCTCCGCCGGGCTCGCCCCCTCGGCGCGCGACTCCTCCTCGCCCTCGGCCGGGTCCTCGAGGAGCGGGTTCTCCGTCATCTCGGTGCGGATGAGGTCGACGAGCTCCATGCGCGAGAGCTGGAGGAGCTTGATGGCCTGCTGCAGCTGGGGGGTCATCACCAGCTGCTGCGTCATCTTGAGGTGCTGCTTCAGCTCGAGGCTCATCGCCGCTCCATGGCCGGAGCGTCGTCCAGCCGGAACTTCTCTCCCAGGTAGACCGCCCGCGCCCGCGGGCTCGCCGCGATCTCGGCGGGGGTGCCCGCCTCGAGGATGGTCCCCGAGGACAGGATGTAGGCCCGGCCGCAGATGCCGAGGGCCTCGCGCACGGCGTGATCGGTGATGAGGACGCCGATGCCGCGATCGCGCAGCGAGCCGATGAGGCGCTGCAGCTCGCCGACCGCGATCGGATCGACGCCCGCGAACGGCTCGTCGAAGAGGATGTACTTCGGGTTCGAGAGGAGGCTCCGCGCCACCTCGGCGCGGCGGCGCTCGCCGCCCGAGAGCTGCTCGCCGAGGCTCTCCGCCACCTTCTCGAGCCGGAACTCCGCGAGGAGCGCCTCCGCCCGCCGCTCCCGCTCCGCGTGCCCGACCCCGAGCGCCTCGAGGACGCCGGTGAAGTTCTGGCGGACGGTGAGCCGCCGGAAGATGGACGCCTCCTGCGGCAGGTAGCCGACTCCGAGGCGCGCCCGGCGGTGCATCGGCTCGCGGGTGAGCTCGGTGTCGCCGAGCCGGACGGTGCCGCCGTCGGGCGTCACGAGGCCGACCACCATGTTGAAGGACGTGGTCTTGCCGGCCCCGTTCGGCCCGAGCAGCCCCACCACCTCGCCGGGCGAGACGTGGAACGAGACGCCGTCGACGACGCGGCGGCGGCGGTAGCTCTTCACGAGCCCGTCGGCGCGGAGGACGTCCGCCGTCACGGCGTGGCCCCCTTGCGTCGCGCCTCGAGCTCGCGCCGGCGCGCGTCCACCTCGTCGCCGGGCAGGAGCATCTTCGCGCCCTCCAGCTTGGCCTCGTCGCGCTTCAGGTCGTAGACGAGCCGCGTCCCGCGCGCCTCGCTCGGGCCGTCCCGCAGCACCGGGCTCCCCTCGCACACGAGCCGCGCCGCCGCCGCCTCGTAGGTCGCCTTCTCGCACGTGACGAGCCGCTCGCCGCGCTCGAAGCGGACGTCGCCCGAGCAGATCGCCTGCGAGACCTCGCCCCGGGCGTCGTTCGTCGCGACGAGCCGCGCGCAGGTGAGCTTCGCGTCGCCGCGCGTCAGGACGACCGGCTTCCCGGTGAAGATCACCTCGCGCTTCTGGAAGGCGTAGTGGAGCTCGTCCGCGTCGATCCGGACCTTCCCCTCGCCCGCGGCGGCGGCGGCGCCCCGCGGC
>NZ_JALCZB010000085.1:0-20051 GCF_022690745.1 Anaeromyxobacter sp. SG64
CGGGCATCCGCCCCGCGTGGCGCCGCGCCCGGGTCCCGCCGAGGAGCGCGGCGAGCCCCTTCGCCGCGCGGCGGTCGCCGAGCGCCACGTCCTCGCGGGCGCCGTGGATCTCGGTGGCGCGCGACTGCGCGGCCTCGAGCAGCGCGGCGTGGAGCGCCTCGTCCGGCTCGAGCCGGCACGCGTAGCCGGCCGCCAGCGGCACCGCCCCGTGCTCGACGTCCGCGACCAGCGCGGCGGCGCAAGGCAGGGTGGGCCCGTCGGCGGCCGCGGAGGCGTCGAGGAGATGGACCTGGAACCCCCGCGCCTCGAGCCGCCCGGCGAGCGCCGCGGCCCGGGGCGCTGCCCGCGCCAGCGAGCTGCGATCGAGGAGCCGCGCCGCGACCGCCTCCTCCGTGAAGCCCTCCGGCAAGGCCCGGGCGAGCAGATCGCGCTCGACGGCCTCGAGGAGGGCGTGGAGGAGCGCGGCGGCGCGGTCCTCGTGCGCCCCCATGCCGTTCGAGGTCCAGGGGACCACCGCGGCGCCGAGGAGCGGCCCGCCGGCGGGCGGGCAGTGGACGGCGCAGGCCGGGACGAGCGCGGGCGCGCCGCCGAGCAGGTCCTGGCCGATGCGCCAGGCGAGGCGGAGCTCCGACGCCCCCGGCTCCGTCCGCTCCGGCGCGAGCGCCTCCGGCCGCACGACGGCGGCCTCGCCGTGATGTGCGGCGAGGTCGGTCGCGGCGCCCCAGGCCTCCACCTCGGCGCGCTCCGCGGCCCACAGCTCCGCCGCCTCCAGGAGCGCGCCTTGGGCGGCGCGCTCGAACGTGTCGCCCTTGCCGTTCGTGACCTGGAGGACGTGCGCTCCGGGCCGCACCGCGCTCGCCACCTCCACGCCGGTGCGGTCGAGCCCGGTCAGGCGCGCGATGCGGGTCACGCCGAGCGCCACGGCGAGTGAGCCGTCCCTAAGGGGACGGAGGGCTTTGGGCATGCGCGGGTTTATATCTCGGGCAGGCCGCCCGCTGGCAGGCCGCCGCATCCCCAACGAGGAGATCTCCATGACGGAGAGCCCGGTCGACCTGGCGCTCGCCCATTACGAGAAGAACGCTGCCATCTACCTCGACGAGCTGAAGCGGCTCGTCCGCATCCCGAGCGTCTCGTTCGCGGGGTTCCCGGAGGTCGAGGTCGCGCGCAGCGCCGACGCGGTCGCCGAGCTCCTGAGGCGCCGCGGCTTCGAGAAGGTCGAGGTGCTGAAGGTGGAGGGGGCGCACCCCTACGTCTTCGGCGAGCGGATCGAGGATCCCGCCGCGCCCACGCTCCTCCTCTACGCGCACCACGACGTGCAGCCGCCCGGCGAGACGGAGCTCTGGAAGTCGCCGCCGTTCGAGCCCTCCGAGCGCGACGGCCGGCTGTTCGGCCGGGGCGCCGCGGACGACAAGGCCGGCATCCTCGTGCACGCGGCCGCGGTGGACGCCTGGGTGCGCGGGGCGCGGAAGATGCCGCTCAACGTCAAGATCGTGATCGAGGGCGAGGAGGAGATCGGCTCCGAGCACCTCGCCGCCTTCATCGGCCGCTACCGCTCGAAGCTCGACGCGGACGCGATGGTGCTCACCGACACGGGCAACGTGGACGTCGGGCTGCCCTCGGTGACGATCGCGCTCCGGGGCCTCGTCACCGCCGACGTGGAGGTGCGCGCGCTCGACCAGAGCCTGCACTCCGGCATGTGGGGGGGCCCGGTGCCCGACCCGGCCATGGCGCTCGCGAAGATGCTCGCGGGGCTCGTCGATCGCGACGGGCGCATCGCCATCCGCGGGATCTACGACAAGGTCCGGCCGATGACGCGCGAGCAGCGGCGCGCCATCGAGCAGCTCCCCGTCACGGTCGAGGAGTTCCGCAAGCAGGCCCGGCTGCGGCCCGGGGTGCAGCTCCTCGGCGGGAACCACCCCCTCGAGGTGAACTGGTGGGAGCCGGCGCTCGCCGTCAACGCGCTGCAGGCGTCGTCGCGCAAGGACGCGCGCAACATCATCAACGACGTGGCCTGGGCGCGCGTGGGGATCCGGCTCGTGCCGGACATGGATCCGGTGGAGACGCGCGACGCGCTCGTGCAGCACCTCCAGGCCGCCGCACCGTGGGGCGTCGAGGTGCACGTGAAGGTCGAGACCGCGGGCGCGCCCTGGATCACCGACGTGCGTCACCCCGCCTTCGACGCGGCGTTCCGCGCGCTCGAGAAGGGATTCGGCCGGCAGGCGCTGGCGATCGGGTGCGGCGGCTCCATCGGCTTCGTCCAGCCGTTCGCCGACGCGCTCGGCGGCGTCGCGGCGCTCCTCATCGGCGTCGAGGATCCCGCCTCGAACGCTCACTCCGAGAACGAGAGCCTCCACCTCGGCGACTTCCAGAAGGCGATCCGGAGCGCGATCCACCTCTACGCCGAGCTCGCCTCGGCGCTGGCTCGAAAGGCGTAGGCGCGGCCGGCGCGCACCCGCTCGACCGGCAGGTGGGGGCAAGCACGCAGGGCGCCCGCGCGTGGGCGCCGGAGGTCGCGCGGCGCCCGGGGACCCGCCCGAGTATCATGCGCGGCGTCTCCGGGCGGTCGCGCGTCGCCCGGGGGCGCACTGGAGTCGCGGCGCCGCCGTGACGGATTTTCAAGGAGAACGGATGGTTCCGCCGAGGAGAGGCAGCACCGCACCCGCGGAGGCCCGGGCGCTCGAGCGCGCCCGGGACGTCCCGAACGCGCGCACCGCCACGGACGTGGAGGCGCTGAAGCGAGCCTTCGCCGACCACCTGCAGTACTCGCAGGGCGCCGACGAGCACAGCGCCACCGCGCTCGACCGCTACTTCGCGGTCGCCTACTCCGTGCGCGATCGAATGATGCGCCGCTGGATCCAGACGCAGCAGGCGTACTACCGGGAGGACGCGAAGCGGGTCTACTACCTCTCGCTCGAGTTCCTGATGGGCAGGGCGCTCGAGAACAACCTCCTCAACCTCGGGCTCTACGACCCGATGCGCGGCGCCCTGAAGGACCTCGGGCTCGACCTCGCCGACCTCCTCTCGCAGGAACCCGACGCCGGCCTCGGCAACGGCGGCCTCGGCAGGCTCGCGGCCTGCTTCCTCGACTCGCTCGCGACGCTCGGGTACCCGGCCACCGGCTACGGCATCCGCTACGAGTTCGGGATCTTCGACCAGGAGATCCGCAACGGCTACCAGGTGGAGCGGCCCGAGGAGTGGCTGCGCTTCGGGAACGCCTGGGAGATCCCGCGCCCCGAGAGCGTCGTCCCGGTGGCGTTCTACGGGCGGACCGAGCACGGCGTGGACGAGCGCGGCCGGCTGCGGGTGCGGTGGGCGGACGCGCGCCACGTGCTCGGCATGCCGTACGACGTGCCGGTGGCGGGCTACCGCAACGACACCGTGAACACGCTGCGGCTCTGGCGGGCGCGCGCGTCGCAGGAGCTCGACCTCGCGGACTTCAACGCGGGCGACTACCTCGCCGCCGTCGAGGACAAGGGGTTCTCCGAGAACATCTCGAAGGTCCTCTACCCGAACGATCTCACGGTGATGGGCAAGGAGCTCAGGCTCCAGCAGCAGTACTTCTTCGTGTGCTGCTCCATCCACGACATCGTGCTCCGCTACCTCCGGACGCACGAGGACTTCTCGCGCTTCCCGGACAAGGTCGCGATCCAGCTCAACGACACCCACCCGGCCGTCGCCATCGCCGAGCTCATGCGCGTCCTCGTGGACGAGCGCGCGCTCGAGTGGGACGCGGCGTGGGAGATCTGCCGCGCGACCTTCGGCTACACGAACCACACCCTCATGCCGGAGGCGCTCGAGCGCTGGTCCGTCGACCTGTTCGGGCGCGTGCTGCCGCGCCACCTCGAGATCGTCTACGAGATCAACCGGCGCTTCCTCGAGGGCGTCCGCGCCGCGAGCCGCGCCGACGAGGGCGCGCTCGCGCGGATGAGCATCATCGAGGAGCAGCCGGTGAAGCAGGTCCGGATGGCGAACCTCGCCGTCGTGGGCTCGCGGTCGGTGAACGGCGTGGCCGCGCTGCACACCGAGCTCCTGAAGCGCGAGCTCTTCAAGGACTTCCACGCGCTCTGGCCGGAGCGGTTCAACAACAAGACGAACGGCGTCACCCCGCGCCGCTGGCTCCTCCAGTCGAACCCCGACCTCTCGGCGGCGATCACCGACGCGATCGGCCCGGGCTGGATTACCGACGCCGAGAAGCTCCGCGCGCTCGAGCCCCTCGCCGACGACGCCGGCTTCCGCCGGCTGTTCCGGCGCATCAAGCGCGACAACAAGGCGCGCCTCGCCGAGATCGTCCGCGCGGAGAACGGGCTCACGCTCGACCTCGACTCGATCTTCGACGTCCAGGTGAAGCGCATCCACGAGTACAAGCGGCAGCTCCTCAACGTGCTCCGCGTCGCCGCGGAGTACCTGCGCATCAAGGAGGACCGCTCGTACCAGCCGTACCCCCGCGCCTACCTGTTCGGCGGGAAGGCCGCGCCGGGCTACGCCCTCGCGAAGTGGGTCATCAAGCTCGTGGGCTCGGTCGCGGACGTGGTGAACCACGACGTGGACGTGCAGGGGCGGATCACCGTCGGGTTCCTCAAGAACTACCGGGTGTCGCTCGCCGAGCGGATCTTCCCGGCCGCGGACGTCTCCGAGCAGATCTCCACCGCGGGCAAGGAGGCGTCCGGCACGGGGAACATGAAGTTCGCCCTGAACGGCGCGCTCACCATCGGCACGCTCGACGGGGCGAACGTGGAGATCCGCGACGAGGTCGGCGCGGAGAACTTCTTCCTCTTCGGGCTCACCGTCGAGCAGGTGCAGGCGCTCCGGGGGCGCGGCTACGATCCGTGGGAGGTCTACCGCGGCGACCGGCGGCTGAAGGGGGTCCTCGACGCGCTCGCGTCGGGCGTCTTCTCCCCCGGCGAGCCGGCCCTGTTCCGTCCCGTGGTGGACTCGCTCCTCAACGGCGGCGATCCCTACCTCGTGCTCGCCGACTTCGCCGCGTACTGCGCGTGCCAGGAGGAGGTCGAGCGGGCGTACCGCGACCCGGAGGGCTGGACGCGGATGGCGATCCTGAACGTCGCGCGCACCGGCAAGTTCTCCTCCGACCGGACGATCCGGGACTACGCCGAGCAGATCTGGAAGATCGCGCCGGTCCGCCGCGGCTAGAGCGGCCGATCAGGATTCGCGGCGGGCTCGCGGGCGAGGCGCGCGCACCCCGCGCCGGCGTCCGCCCGCCGCGGGCGTGGCGCGCGCCCGCCGCTTCCAGCCGTAGCGGGCGAGCTCGACGCGGCCGCGCTCGTCGAAGCGGATCCCCTCCGCCTCGAGCAGGTCCCGCTGCACCGCCGCGCCGATCGGGTCGAGGATCGAGATGGCCGCGTGGCCGCGCGGGCGCGCGCCGAGGACGCGCTGCCAGGGCACGTCGTGGCGCGCGCCGCGGAGCGCGGCGAGCGCGTACCCCACCTGCCGGGCGCCGTGCGGCTTGCCCGCCGCGAGCGCCACCTCGCCGTAGGTCGCGACGCGCCCTCGCGGGATGCGGCGCACGACCCGGTAGATGCGCGACCAGCCAGAGGGGAGCGTCACGCGGTGAAGGTTAGACGAGGGACCTCGCCGCGGGAAGCGCGGGCCGGCGCGCGACCGCGGCAGCCCGAGCGCGGATCGCCACATTGCCTTTCAGTGAGAGGGTCGCGTACCCTGCGTCGCGCATGGGTCGCCTCCTCCCCGCGGTCGCACTCCTCGCCGGCGCCGCCGCCTGCGCAGATGCGGGGCCGTGCCCCATGCCGCTCGAGGTCTGCGGCGGCACCTGCATGGACATCCGCTCCGACCCGCGGAACTGCGGCGCCTGCGGTCACGCGTGCGGAGCGGGCCTGACCTGCAGTGACGGCCAGTGTGCTGCGGACGGCGGGGGCGCGTGCGCCGCGCGCGGCGGGGGCGCCTTCGTGACGCTCGAGAAGTGCGGCGAGACCGTGAAGCTCTGGATCACGAACGAGGTGTTCGTCACGAGCGCCGAGGCGCTCCTGCGCGGGGAGCCGGTCTCGGGGATCCCGGTGCTCGACCTCCAGGCCGGCTCCGACTGCGACGCCCAGTGGACGTGGCACGCCGACGCGGCCACTGCCTCGTTCGCGGGAGCGACGGTGGGTGGGTGCGACGTGTGCCCGAGCGACATCGAGCGGGCGCTCTCGTACTACGTCCTCGAGGTGCGCTCCTGGTGCCCCTCGTCGCCGAAGGTGATCGCGGTCGACCCCCGGTGAACGCCCCGTTCCGGGCGGCCCGCCCTGCGAACTTCCTTTGCGTGGCGGCGGGGGCGCGCTAGCTTCCGGTCATGAAGACGCCTCGCCTCGTCGCCGCCACGGCCGCGCTCGCCCTCACGGCGGGCTGCGGCTTCCAGTCCATCCCCCAAGCCGAGAACGCCGTCACGGCCGCGTGGGCCGAGGTGGAGAACCAGTACCAGCGGCGCGCCGACCTGATCCCGAACCTCGTCGAGACCGTGAAGGGGTACGCGACGCACGAGCGCGAGACGCTCGAGGCGGTCATGAACGCGCGCGCGCAGGCCACCCAGGTGAAGCTCAGCGCCGAAGAGCTCACGCCCGAGAACATGAAGCGGTTCGAGCAGGCCCAGGGGGCGCTGCAGAGCGCGCTCGGGCGGCTCCTCGCGGTCGCCGAGAACTACCCGAACCTGAAGGCGAACGAGAACTTCCGCGACCTGCAGGCGCAGCTCGAGGGGACCGAGAACCGGATCGGGATCGCCCGGCGCCGCTACATCGAGCAGGTGCAGCAGTTCAACAACCTCGTCACCGTCCCGCCGACGAGCTGGACGAACGCGCTCATGTACAAGAAGCAGCCGAAGGCGCAGTTCACCGCGACGACGCAGGGCGCCGAGAAGGCGCCCGCCGTGAAGTTCTAGCGGGGCCACGTGCGCGCCCTCGCCGTCGCCGCGCTCGTCGCGGTCGCCTCCGTCTCCGCCCCGGCGCGCGCCGAGGCGCCCATCCCGCCGCTCTCGGGGCCGGTGGTGGACCAGGCCGGCCTCCTCGGGCGCGACGACGTGCGCCGCCTCGAGGGGCTCGCGCGCGCCGCCCGCGGCGTGGAGGGCGGGACGGGGGTGCAGCTCCAGTACCTCGTCGTCCGGTCCCTCGACGGGGAAGCCATCGAGGACTACTCGATGCGCGTCGCGGAGGCCTGGAAGGTCGGGACCCGCGGGAAGGACAACGGCGTGCTCGTCACGGTCGCCGTCGAGGACCGCGCCGTGCGCATCGAGGTCGGCGGCGGGCTCGAGGGTGGGCTCACCGACGTGCAGTCGTCCCGGATCATCCGCGGCACGATCGTGCCCGCGTTCCGCGAGAAGCGCTTCGGAGAGGGGCTGTACGACGCCGGGGTCCAGATCCTCGGCGCGCTCGGCGCGCTGCCCTCGGGCGTGGAGCCGGTGCGCCGCGCCGCGCCGAGGGCGCGCTTCTCCTCGCTCGCGTTCATCCTCCTGTTCATCGTCGTGTTCCTCGTCCGGAGCCTCTCCGGCTTCGGGCCGCGGCGGCGCCGCCACCTCTGGTGGGGAGGCGGCCCGTGGATGGGCGGCGGCTGGGGCGGAGGAGGCGGCTTCGGCGGCGGCGGTGGCGGCGGCTGGTCGGGCGGCGGCGGCGGGTTCTCGGGCGGCGGCGCCTCGGGGCGCTGGTAGGAGGGACCGGTGACCATCGAGCGGCACTTCGGAGAGGACGTCCGCACGCGCATCGCCGAGGCGGTCCGGCGCGCGGAGGCGCTCTCGCGCGGCCAGCTCGTCCCCGTGGTCGTCGAGAAGAGCGATGCGTACCCGGAGGCCCGCTACCGGGGCGCGCTGCTCCTCGCCGCCCTCGCGACGGCGGCCGTGGTCGGCCTCCACCTCCCGCTCACGCTCGCGGAGCTCCCGCTCGTCCAGCTCGCGGCGGGCATCGCCGGCGCCCTGCTCGCGAGCTGGGATCCCGTCGAGCGCCTCCTCGTCGGCGCGCGCTCCATGGACGAGGCGGTGCGCGCCCGCGCGACGCGCGCGTTCCACGAGCACGGGCTGCACCGGACCGCCGAGGGCACGGGCGTGCTCGTGTTCGCCTCGCTGTTCGAGCGCGAGGCGGTCGTGCTCGGGGATCGCGGCATCCACGAGAAGATGGGCGCCGACTGGGACCGGGCCGTCGCGGCGCTCGTCGAGGGGATGCGGGCAGGGGATCCGGGCAAGGGCTTCGTGGACGCGATCGCGCTCAGCGGCGCTCGCCTCGCCGAGCACTTCCCGGCGGTGCCCGGGCAGCACGCGCCGCGGAACGAGCTCGAGGATCAGATCCGCGCGTCGAGGACCTAGCGCTCCCCGCTCGGGCGAGCGACGCCGAGCGGCCCCGGCGCCCTCGTGAAGACCGATCAGTCCTCCTCCTGGCGGCCGAACAGGAGCTGGACGAACGCCTTGTCCTCAGGCGACGTGAACACGTAGACGTGGTCGCCGGGCTCGAGCACGGTCCGCCCGCGCGCGGCGACGAGCTCGCGACCCCGGGCGACGAGCATCACGGCCGAGCCCTCCGGGATCGTGAGCTCCGAGATGCGCGAGCCCGCCACGGCGCTGGCCCGCTCGACGTAGAACGAGATCACCTCGCCGGCGAGCCGCTGCGTCGAGTGGATCTCCAGCATGGCGCGCGGCGTCGGCGTGGCCTGGACCTCGAGGCCGAGCCGGCGCGCGACCCAGCCGATCGAGGTGCCCTGCACCACCGCGCTCACCACGACCACGAAGAACACGAGGTCGAAGACGTGCCGCGCGACGGGGAGGCCGGCGAGCACCGGGAACGTCGCGAGCATGATGGGGACGGCGCCGCGCAGGCCGACCCAGGAGATGAACGCGATCTCGCGCAGCGGCAGCCGGAACGGCAGGAGGAGCAGGATCACCACGAGCGGCCGCGCGACGAAGGCGAGGAACAGGCCGAGGAGGAGCCCCGGGCCGGCGACGCTGGCGAGGCGCGACGGGAACGCGAGCAGGCCGAGGAGGAGGAACATCGCCACCTGGCTGAACCAGGCGATCGCGTCGTGCACGCGCCGGAGGCCGGTCGCGTACGGCAGCGGGCCGTTCCCGAGCACCACCGCCGCCGCGTACACCGCGACGAAGCCGCTCCCGTGGACCAGCGTCGGCGCGCCGAACGCGAAGCACGCGAGCGCGATGGTGAGCACCGGGTAGAGCCCGGTCGCCGAGAGCCGCGCCCGCGCGAGCAGCCAGCGGCCGGCGTACCCGACGGCGACCCCGCCGGCGAGCCCGATGGCGAGCTGCAGGACGACGTCGAGCGCGATCCCCGCGCCGGGCCGCTCGCCGGCGACGAGCGCGCCCGTCACCGCGAGCGTCAGGATCACCGCCATGGGATCGTTCACGCCCGACTCGACCTCGAGCAGGTGCGCGAGCCGCTGCCGGATGCTGACCCCGGCCCCGCGGAGGACCGAGAACACCGCCGCCGCGTCCGTGGAGGAGACGATCGCCCCCACGAGGAGAGCCTCGGTCGGGCCGAGCCCGAGCGCGCGGGCGCCGAGCGCCATCACCGCGGCCGTCCCGGCGACGCCCACCGTGGCGAGCGCCGTGGCGGGGGCGAGGACGCGGCGCAGGCTCGCGAGGTCGGTGTTGAGGCCGCCGTCGAAGAGGATGAGGGTGAGCGCGACCGTGCCGATCCGGAACGTGAGCGCGTAGTCCTCGAACGCGATCTGCCCGAGCCCCTCCGAGCCGGCGAGCATGCCGACGAGCAGGAACAGGAGCGCGACGGGGAGGCCGAGCCTGCCCGAGGCACGCGAGGCGAGCACGCTCGCCGCCAGGAGGATCCCGACGGCGGCGAGCAGGAGGGCGGTGGGGAGCGGCTCCGTCGGCACTCGGTCCAGGGTAAGGGAGAACCGCTCCGCGGTCGCGCGCGCGCTCGGGTGCCCCGCCCCCCTGGTGTTCCCGGGCGCCGCGGGCTAGATGACGGGCCATGTCCCTGGACCTCTCGATCGAGGCGCTGCGCCAGCTCTACGCGTCCGTGGAACGCCTCGCCGAGGAGCACCTCGCGACGCTGGACGAGCGGCCCATCACGCCTCGCGCCTCGGGCGCCGAGCTCGAGGCGCGCCTCGCACGGCCGATCCCGGAGGAAGGGGTCGGTCTGGCCGTGGTGGACGGCCTCCGCGAGATCGCCGCCGGCTCGCGCGCGCAGAACGGCAGGTTCCTCGGCTACGTGCTCGGCTCCGGCGAGCCGGCGGGGGCCGCCGCGGACCTGCTCGCGAGCGTGCTGAACCAGAACGTCACCGCCTGGCGCTCGGCTCCCGCCGGGGTGACGATCGAGCGGAGCCTCATCGCGTGGCTCGCCGGCGCGCTCGGCTGCGCGGGGTTCGCGGGGAGCCTCACGGGCGGCGGCTCCTCCGCGAACATGATGGGGCTCGCGATGGCCCGCGAGGCCCGCGCCCCTGCGAACGAGCGGGGCGCCGCGGGCGGGGTCGTGTACGCCTCGCGCGAGGTGCACATGTCGGTCGGCAAGGCCGTCGCGCTGCTCGGGCTCGGGCGCGAGAACCTCCGGCTCGTCCCGGTGGACGCGGCGTTCCGGATGCGCCCCGACGCGCTCGAGCGCGAGATCGCCCGCGACGTCGAGGCGGGACGCGTCCCCGTCGCGGTGGTCGCCACGGCGGGGACGGTCGCCACCGGCGCGATCGACCCGCTCGCCGAGATCGCCGGCGTCGCGAGGCGGCACGGGGCGTGGCTGCACGTGGACGGGGCGTACGGCGCGCTCGCGGCGCTCGCGCGGCCGGAGAAGCTCGAAGGGCTGGCGCTCGCCGACTCCCTCTCGCTCGACGCGCACAAGTGGCTGTACCAGTCGGTGGACTGCGGGTGCCTGCTCTACCGGGATCGGGCGGCGGCGCGCCGGGCGTTCTCGCACTCGGGCGCGTACGTGCAGACCTCGACGGAGGATCCCGTCGAGGGGTTCGCGTTCTTCGACGAGTCGATGGAGCTCTCGCGGCGCTTCCGCGCGCTCCGCCTGTGGACGGCGTTGCAGTTCCACGGCGCCGCGGCGTTCCGCGCGGCGATCGCGCGCGATCTCGCGCACGCGCAGCGCCTCGCGGAGCTCGTCCGGCGGGAGCCGCGGCTGGAGCTGCTCGCCCCGGTCGAGCTCTCGGCGGTCTGCTTCCGCGTGCGTGGCGAGGACGCGGACCGGCGGAACGCCGCGGTGCTCGCCGCGGTGAACCGCCGGGGGCGCGTGTACCTGTCCAACGCCTCCCTCGAGGGCGCCTTCGCGCTGCGGGCGTGCTTCGTGAACCACCGGACCTCGGACGCCGACGTCGAGGCGGTCGTCGAGGAGGTGCTCGCGTCGGCGGACGCGAGCTAGCTCACCGTCTGCGCGCGGCCCCGAGCTCCGCGAGCTTGCGGCTCGCCAGGACCGAACGGATCTCGGCGATGAGCCCCTCGGCGTCGAACCTTCCTCTCCCCCCGCCCTCGGGCGGGGGGAGAGTCCGTGGGGCAGGCTGACGCGACTTCGACGGCGACGACGATCGCCCAGGCACGCGAGATGAGGCAATGACGACGATCGATAGGAACAACGCGCCACACTACACGTGGGGAGCAGGATGCGACGGCTGGCACCTCGTCGTCGCCCCGACGTTGAGCATCATCCAGGAGCGGATGCCGCCCGGGAGCAGCGAGGTCCGGCACAGGCACGCTTCGGCTCGACAGTTCTTCTTTCTGCTCGAGGGGACGCTGGAGATCGAGATCGCGGGTGACGTCGTGCGGCTCGAGCCGCAGCAGGGGGTCGAAGTACCTCCCGGCGTGCCGCATCAGGTCCGCAACCGCTCCTCGACGCACGCCGACTTCGTCGTCGTCTCCCAGCCACCCAGTCACGGGGACCGAGTCGAGGAGCCGGCGCTGGCAGCCCCCTAGGCGCCGCCCGGCCGCCGCAGCGCGCAGGCGCGGCACAGCGGGTGATCCTCGTACGCGGCGACGAGCGCGCGGAACCGCTCGCCGGCCCAGATCGCGCCGAGCGGCGCCTCCGCCACGGAGCCGAGCGCGCCGAGGCCGCCCCGTGCGGCGGCGGGGTGCGGGCAGGGGGCGAACGTTCCGTCCGGGTGGACCCAGGCCTCGCGTCCGATGAACGGGCAGGGCCCCCGCGGCGCGGGCGCAGCCGGATCGGGGGCGAGCTCGACCGCGTTCTGGAGGAGGACGCGCGCGCCGCTCGGCAGGCGCGTCGCCTCGGCGGCGTCGCGGGCAGCGCGCACGGCGGCGTTCCACCGCCCGATCGCCTCGGGCGAGCGGCGGAGGGAGCCGGCCTCGAGGCCGGGCAGCCGCGGCTGGAGGTGGTTCAGCTTCACCCGGTCCACCCCAAGCGAGGCGGCGAGCCGGACGATCCCGGCGAGCTCGCCGACGTTCGCCTCCTGGGCGGTGACCTGGAAGGAGACCCGGCAGCGGCGGCCGCCCTCCCGCGCGGACGCGTCTCGCGCGGCGACCAGCATCCGGACGTTCTCCACCGCCGCCTCGAAGCGCAGCCCGCCCATCACCGCCGCGGCCGTGGCCGCGGTGGCGCCGTTCCAGGAGAGCTTCACGTCCGAGGCGACGGGCACGAGCCGCGCCGCCCAGGCCGCCGCGCCGCGCCCGGGAAAGGTGCCGTTCGTCGTGAGGTTCAGCGCGAGGCCGTTCGCCGCGCAGAGCTCCAGGAGCGCGTCGAGCCCCTCCCACAGGAGCGGCTCCCCCAGCGTCGAGGGGATGACCTCCGCGAGCGGCGAGCCGCGGCGCTCCTCGAGGACGCGTCGCGCCAGCTCCGGGTCCATGCGCCGGGGCGCACGCGCCCGGCCCGCCGCCCGCGCCGCCCCGCACTCGCACATCGCGCAGGCGAGATTGCAGTCGTCGGGGTTGGTGACGAAGGTGAGCCGCCACGGCCCGTCGGGGCCACCGGGGGGGCGGGCGCACCGAGCGCGCGAGGCGTGCGTTGACAAGGCGTCCGTTGTAACGGAAAAGGGACCCCACATGAAGAGTGCGCGAGAGAGCCCGAAGCGTGGCAAGCGGCCGGCCAGCCCTGCGCCCGAGGCGCGCCCGGTGCCCGAGCCCGACGAGTCGGCGGAGCACGCCGTGCAGCGGGACCTCACGCCGGTGGTGGGCGCGAACCTGCGCAGGCTCCGGAACCAGCGCGGGCTGTCGCTCGAGCGGCTGTCGCACCTCTCGGGCGTCTCTCGCGCGATGCTCGGCCAGATCGAGCTCGGCCAGAGCGCGCCGACCATCAACGTCCTCTGGAAGATCTCGTCGGCGCTCAGCGTACCGTTCTCGGCCCTCATCACGGCCCGCGGCAGCGCCGGCCCGCACGTGCTCCGCGGGGAGCAGGCGAAGCTCCTGCGCAGCCACGACGGCTCGTTCAGCTCGCGGGCGCTCTTCCCGTTCGACGAGCCCCGGCGCGTCGAGTTCTACGAGCTGCGCCTCTCCCCCGGCGGCGTCGAGCGCGCGGATGCGCACAACCCCGGCACGACCGAGAACCTCGTCGTGGCGCGAGGCGAGGTGGAGATCGAGGTCGGCGGACGCAAGGAGAGCCTCGTCGCCGGGGACGCGATCGTCTTCGAGGCCGACGTGCCCCACGTCTACCGGAGCCGGTCCGACGGCGAGTCGGTCATGTACCTCGTGATGACCTACGCGGACACCGTCGGGTAATCGCGTCGCCTACCCTGTCCGCCCCTCGCGGAGGTGACGCCGCATTCGTGGGACGGCGCCGCCACGGACTCGGCGTAAGATCGTCCTCGCCGTTCGACGGGAGGGGACTTGTCGAGGACGGGGGACATCCTGATCGCGCGTGGGCTCGCCACGCGCGATCGACTCATCGAGGCGCAGCGCGAGGGGCGCGCGCGGCGCGAGCCGATCTGCTCTCGGCTGCTCGCCACCGGGGTTCCCGAGGGTGCGCTCGCCTCCGTCCTCTCCGAGAAGCACGGGGTCCCCGGCGTCGACCTGTCGCGCACGGCGATCGCGCTGCCCGTGCTCGACGTCGTGCCGCGCAGCGTCGCGGAGGGCGACCTCATCCTGCCCCTCTCGCTCGAGGGCGGGCGCCTGCACCTCGCCATGGCGCAACCGGCGGACGAGCGGGTCCTCTCCGAGGTCCGGTTCGTCACCGGTCGCGAGGTGTCACCGTACGTGGCCGTCCGCGCCGCGCTCACGCGCGCCATCCAGGAGGGGTACGACTGCCGGGAGAAGGGCGAGCCGCTGTGGTGCGGCGCGGACGCCGGGCCGGGCGGTCCGTTCCTGGCGGCGGTCGTGCCGGGCGGAGATCTGGTCGAGGCGGAGCTCGTGGACGATCTCCCGCCCGGCAGCGCCGACCCGCTCGCGGCTGACGTCTCCGTCGAGGTGGAGCTCGACGTGGCGCCTCCGCGGCCGGCGCGCGCCGACGCGCGGCGGCTCGTGCTGGTCGTGGACGACGAGCCGGAGATCCGGCAGCTGGTGGAGCGGACCCTGACCGCCAAGGGCTACGCCGTCGAGACCGCCGCGGACGGCGCGGAGGCGCTCGACAAGGCCGAGCGGCTCCTGCCGGATCTCGTCCTGCTCGACGCGATGCTGCCGCGGGTGCACGGCTTCGAGGCGTGCCGGAGGCTCAAGGCGGGCACGCACACCCGGAACATCCCCGTGGTGATGATGACCGCGGTGTACCGCGGCTGGCGCTTCGCGGAGGACGCCCGGGAGGCGTACGGGGCGGAGGACTACGTCGAGAAGCCGTTCCGGATCGACGACCTGCTCCGGCGCGTCGAGGCGGCCCTCGACGCCGGCGCGGCGCGCGCGCCCGCGGTCGCGGCCCCCGCGTCGCCGCAGCTCGCGCGCGGGCGCGAGCTCCTCAGCGCAGGCCACGCCGCGGAGGCGATCGCCGTCCTCCACGAGGCCGTGCGCGAGGCCCCCTTCTCCGCCGAGGCGCATCACCTCCTCGGCCGCGCCTTCCGCGCGCGCGGCGAGCACTTCCGCGCGATGACGGAGCTCGAGCGAGCGGTCGAGCTGCGCCCAGGGCACCTCGCCGCGCTGCGCACCCTCGCCGCCCTCTACGAGGAGACCGGCTTCCGCCGGAAGGCCGCCGAGGCGCTCGAGCGCGCGCTCCCGGCCGCCCCCGACGACGCCGCGCGCGGCGCGATCCGGCGGGACCTCCTGCGGCTGCTGTAGCTCGAAGGGGCGCCCGGCGCGCCCGCTTCGCTCGCGGGGCCTCGCGCAGAGCCGACGCGGCCCACCGCCGAGCACCGCGCCTGCGCGAGACCCGCGATCGTGCTCGCGCGCCGTGCACCACGCCGCCTGCGGCTCGGGCGGCGCGCCGCGCCGGCAGAGCTCGGCGCGCCGGGATCTGCCGCCTCTCCGGGCAGCCCCGGGGAGCAGCTGCACGCGCGATGGGCTCGAGGAGGACCGCGGTGGGCCCCGGAGCGGTCGGCATGTCGGCTGCAGAACCTCTCGGCGAACTCACTCTCGCAAGGGGAACGAAATGGATCCGAATCTCGCGGACGTCGCGAAGACGCTCGCAGACACGCAGGCGGCGGTGAACATCATGTGGACGATGATCGCCGGCTTCCTGGTGATGTTCATGCAGGCCGGCTTCGCGCTCGTCGAGACGGGCCTCACGCGCGCGAAGAACGTCGCGCACACGATGGGCATGAACTTCTTCGTCTACGCCATCGGGATCATCGGGTTCTACTTCGTCGGCTTCGGCCTGCAGATGGGCTCGGTCGGCCCGATGGCGACGTTCGGCGGCGACGCGTCCCTCTCGGCGGCGCCGCTGTCGGTGAGCCTGTTCGGCCACGTCTGGAACCTCGCCGGCACGAGCGGCTTCATGCTGCCGCTGCGGATGTTCACGCCCGCGGTGGCGACCATGTTCTTCTTCCAGATGGTGTTCATGGACACCACCTGCACCATCCCGACCGGCGCGCTCGCCGAGCGCTGGAAGTTCAGCTCGTTCGTGATCTTCAGCTTCGTCATCTCGACCGTCATCTACCCGCTCTACGCGAACTGGGTCTGGGGCGGCGGGTGGCTGTCGCAGCTCGGCACGAACCTTGGCCTCGGCCACGGCCACGTGGACTTCGCCGGTTCCTCGGTGGTGCACATGACCGGCGGCGTCATGGCCCTCACGCTCGCGAAGATCATCGGGCCGCGCGCCGGCAAGTACGGGCCGGACGGACGGGTGAACCCCATCCCGGCCCACAACATCCCGCAGGTCATGGTCGGCACGTTCATCCTGGCGTTCGGCTGGTTCGGCTTCAACGCCGGCTCCACCCTCGCCGGCACCGACACGCGCCTCGCGATCGTGGCGACGAACACGATGCTCGCCTCCGCCACGGGCGCCTTCGGCGCCTACCTCTACGTGAAGACCCGCTTCGGCAAGCCGGACCCGACCTGGCTCGCGAACGGCATGCTCGCCGGCCTCGTCGCGATCACGGCGCCGTGCGCCTTCGTCTCCTCCTGGGCGGCGATGCTCATCGGCCTCGTCTCCGGGGTGCTCGTGGTCGTGGCGGCGATGTTCGTCGAGACGAAGCTCCGGGTGGACGACCCGGTCGGCGCCATCGCGGTTCACGGCGTGAACGGCGCGTGGGGGATCCTCTCGGTCGGGCTCTTCGCGAACGGGACGTACGGACAGGGCCTGAACGGCGTTTCGTACGGCGTGACCGGCCTCCTGTACGGCGACGCGGGCCAGCTCGTCGCCTCGCTCGTCGGCATCGCTGCCAACATCCTGTGGGTCGTTCCCGTCGCGGCGCTCGCCTTCGTCGTCATCGGCAAGCTCGTCGGGAACCGCACGTCCGCGGAGGACGAGGCGCTCGGCCTCGACATCCCGGAGATGGGCCTGCTCGGGTATGCGGCCGGCGCCGGGGTGGAGCACGGCGCGGCGCCGAGGCCCGCGCCCGAGGCGGCGCCGATCGCGGCGCCGTCGCTGGCGCGGGAGCACAGCTAGCGGGGGCTGCCCCGGCGGTCGTACCGGGGGGACGCAGCAGGCGCGTCCCCCCGGACCCCCGGCTCGCTCCGGCGCAGCATCCGGCTGCGCCTGCGCTCGCGACACGCCGTGAGCGACGCAATCCTCGGCATGGAGGTTCGTCCGGACCCGGTTCGCTCGCGGGTCCGATCCATCCGGCGGGTGGCCCCGCCTCGGTCGTCGCCTGGTGCGCCACTCCCGCAGCGCCCTCCTGCGCCGCAGATTCGCCTCGGGAGGCGAGCATGCGTGCGACGGTGGACGATGGACGGGAGGTCGCGCGGGCGGCGTTCTGGTTCGCCGCGCGCTGGCTCGGCCTCGTGACGCTGGCGCTCGGGGCGGCCGCCGCGATCGCGATCGCGTCCTGAGGCGCGGCTACACCGCGCGTACGACGGCGAGGATCCTCCGCCGCAGGTCCTCGTCCGGCAGAGGCCCCTCGCCGGCGCGCACGTTGTCGGCGGCGTGGCGCGGATCCGCGGTGGCCGGGATCACGCACGTGACGGCCGGGTGTCCGAGGATCCACTTGAGGAGGAGCTGCGGCCAGGTGGAGCACCCGAGCTCCGCGGCGAAGGCAGGCAGGGGCTCCGCTCGCAGGCGGGCGGCGAGGTCTCCCGACTCGAGCGGCCGCATGACGAGCACGGCGACGCCTCCGTCGCGCGCCGCCCCGAGCAGCCGCGCCTCGGCGTCGCGCACGGCGACCGAGTAGGGGACCTGCACGAAGTCGACGGCGCCGTCCTCGGCGAGCGCGGCGAGCCGGTCGAGCCCGGAGGACGCGTGGTGCGTCGCGCCGACGTAGCGGATCCGGCCGGACGCCTTCCACTCGCGGAGCGTCGCGAGCTGCACGTCGAGGTCGAGCAGGTTGTGCACCTGCACGAGGTCGAGCCGCCCCGGCGCCGCCATGCGCCGCTCCGACTCCTCGAGCTGCGCGAGGCCCGCCTCGCGGCCGGTCGTCCACACCTTGGTGGCGAGGAACGGGCGGGGCTCTGGCTGCGCGCGGACCAGCTCGCCGACCACGGCCTCGGCGCGGCCGTACATCGGCGAGGAGTCGATGAGGCGCCCGCCGCCCTCCCGCAGCACACGCAGCACCTCCGCGAGCGGCGCCCGCTCGGACGGCGCCTCTCCGACGTCGAACGTGCGCCAGGTCCCGAGGCCGATGCACGGCAGCGGCTCGCCGGTGCGGGGAATCGCGCGCGTTCGCATGCGACACCGTTACGGCGTCCGGGGCCTCCGCGGAAGCCCGGCGCGCGCGCGGGCAGGCGGGCCGGCCCGGCGAGGGCTGCGCAGCGTTGGGGACCCAGGACGAAGGAGGCAAGTGATGCGACGAGAAGAGAAGGAGCGGCAGAAGAAGGAGCGAGAGGCTGCCGGTCGCAAGGCGGGCGAGGAGCAGGGCGCGCGTCGCCAGGCCAGCACCGACCGCCGCGAGGAGGAGGGCTACTCGCAGCCCGAGTCGTCTGCGCAGAAGGGCCACCTGCCGCCGGAGCGGTGATCGCGCGCTCACGCCTCGCCGGGGCCCCGGGCCCTCCGGGTCCCCGGCGGGCGGGCATGGGCGGGCCCGGGCCGCACCGTTAAGGAAGGGTGGGAGGTGCGCGATGGCCGAGGCGAGCGGTGGTACGGGTGGGATCCTGCCTCACGGTGAGTCGCTGCGGCGGGCGCTGCGCTGGCTCGACGAGCGGGTCCGCCAGGATCCGACGCTCGACCGGGCGAAGCTCGTGGGAGAGGCCTCCGCTCGACACGATCTCGGGCCGCAGGAGGAGGAGTTCCTGCTCACGCGCTGGGCGCGCGGCGGGTGACGGCCGCCCCCTCGCACGCGCCGGGCTCGGCCTCGATTCGCGGGGGTCGCCCCGCCCCCAGGGCACGCCCTACCTTGGTCGACAGGGTCCGTCGGCGCTCCGGGCCCGCGGAGGCGTGGAATGAGGATCGTCGTCTTCGGGCTGACCGTCAGCTCCACCTGGGGTAACGGCCACGCGACGCTGTGGCGCGGTCTGGCCGCCGCGCTCGGCCGGAAGGGGCACAGGCTCGAGTTCTTCGAGAAGGATCAGCCCTGGTACGCGACCCACCGCGATCTCGACGTGCTCCCGGGCGGTGCGCTCCACCTGTACGGGCGGCTCGCGGAGGAGCGGGTGCGCATCGAGGCGGCGCTCGCCGGCGCGGACGTCGCGATGGTGACGTCCTACTGCCCGGACGCGGCGCTCGTGACGGAGCGAGTGCTCGACTCTTCCGCGCGCGTGAAGGCGTTCTACGATCTCGACACCGGCGTCACGCTCGCGCGCCTCGCGGCGGGGGAGCCCGTCGAGTGGGTCGGTCCAGGCGGCCTCGCGGGCTTCGATCTCGTGCTGTCGTTCACGGGGGGCAAGGCGCTCCGCCTGCTCACCGACCGGCTGGGGGCGCGGAACGCCGCGCCGCTCTACGGCAGCGTGGACCCGGCGGTGTACCGCCCCGCGCCCGCCGCCGCCGCGTTCCGGGGCGATCTCTCCTACCTCGGCACCTTCGCCCCGAGCCGCCAGCGGTCGCTCGAGGCGCTGTTCCTCGAGCCCGCAGCGCGCATGCCGAACCGCACCTTCGTGCTCGCCGGCTCGATGTACGACGCCTCGTTCCCGTGGCGCGAGAACATCCGCTACGTGCGCCACCTCGAGCCGTCGCTTCATCCCGCCTTCTTCTGCTCCTCGCCGCTGACGGTGAACGTGACGCGCGCCGAGATGGCGGCGATGGGCTACTGCCCGTCCCCGCGCCTGTTCGAGGCGTCGGCCTGCGGGGTCCCGGTCCTCTCCGACGGGTTCGAGGGCCTCGACGCGTTCTTCACGCCCGGCGAGGAGATCCTCGTCGCGCGCAACGCGGACGAGGCGATGCACGCCGTCGCGCTGCCGCGCGTCGCGCTCGAGCGGATGGGGCAGCGGGCCCGGGAGCGCGCGCTCGCGGAGCACACCGCGGACGCGCGGGCCGAGGAGCTGGTCACCCTGTGCGAGCGGGCGGCGAGCGGCGTCGCCGACGAAGAGGAGGAGGCTCTCGCTCCTGTCCGCAGCGGATCCGGCGCGAGCGCCGAGCCGCTCGGAGGGCTCGCTTGACACCGCGCGATGCGGTGGAGCACGCCGACTTCTGCGCGCGAATGGTGCGTCGCTACGCCTGAGCCCGGCCCGGCCGCGCGGGTGCGGCCGGGCTCCAGGGCGCTCAGCGGCTCGAGCG
>NZ_JALCZB010000086.1:0-19639 GCF_022690745.1 Anaeromyxobacter sp. SG64
CGAACGCGGGCGCGCAGGTTCACGGGCCCCGCCGAGCAGGGGGTGGGGCCCCGTCGAGCTTCGCTCGGCGGGGCGGGGGACGCAGTCCCCCGTTCGAACATGTGTGGGGGCGGGTCGTCTCCCCGGGCGCTACCGGTCGATTTCTGGACGGCGCGGCCGCCGCTGCTAGCGTCCGGAGCGGATGTCCGGGAGACGCGGCCGACTCTGGGGTTGGAGGGCGTTCGTCGGCGCGCTCGCGCTGCTCGGGGCGGTGTCCGCCGTCGATCCCGACGGGATCCGCAGGTACGTGCGGCTGGACGCGGACGCCAGGCGCATGGAGGACGAGAACGCGCGGCTCGCCGCCGAGAACGCACGGCTCGCGCGCGAGGTCCACGCGCTGCGCACGGACGCGTCCGCGCTCGAGCGCGCCGCGCGCGAGGAGCTCCGCTTCGTGCGGCCCGGTGAGCGCGTCTACTGGGTGGGCCAGGGCCGGGAGGCCGGGCCATGACCGGCCCGCCGCCCGGCGCGGCGCAGCGAGCCCCCATCGGCGCCACGCCGACCGTCCGGCGCCGGCTCGCGCTGCAGCGCCCGCGGCCACTGCTCGTTCGCCTCTACGCGGCGCTCTTCAGCGACGGGGGGACCTTCGGTGCGCCCGCCCGCCGCCGCGCCGGGCGCCTCCTGGTGCGCAGCCTGACTCCGGCGGTGACCGTCGGCACGGGGGCGCTCGTCGTGCTCGGCGCGTTCGACGCCGCCGCGCCGGGCTGGCCCCAGACCGCCGGCACGGCGGCGCTCGCCCTGGCCCTCGGGGCCGGCGTGTGGCGGCGCACCGCCCGGGCCGCCGCCGGCGAGGCCGCGACCTTGCGCGAGCAGCTCGAGCTCGGCGCGCTCTTCGTCGTGGCCGCCCACGCGATGGCGCAGACCGCGAGCGCCGGTCACCTGGACTCGCCGCTCCAGCCGCTCATCTACCTCGTGATGGCCTTCCTGGTCGCGTTCCTGGCGCGGCAGATCGGGCTCGCGCTCGTCGTGCTGGCGGTCGCGCTCGAGCTGCTCGTGTGGCTCGGGCGCGGGGGTCACGCCGACGAGCTCCCCTCCGCCGTCGTGCGCGCCGGGTTCGTCACGCTGTTCGCGGTGCTCTACCACGCGGTGCTGGCGGCGCAGGTGGGCTCGTCGAGGCGCGCCGAGGAGCGGGCGGTGGAGCGCCGGGTGAAGGAGCTCGAGCAGCGCGCGCGCGAGTTCCGGCTCACGGCCTCCGGCACGGCCGCGCCCGCGGTCGACGGCGACGGGCGCTGGACGGCGGCCTCGGTGCTGGAGGTCGAGAACGCGATGCGCGGCGCGCTCGAGGTCGCGGAGGTCGCGCTCCGCAGCCGCACCTGCGCGGTGTACCTCGTCGACGACGCGGGCGAGCGGCTCCAGCTCCGCGAGTGCCGGACCGCGAGCGACTCCGTCGCGCGCACCGTCTCGGCCCGCGAGGGCGCCCTCGGCGCGGCGATCGTGCGCCGGACCTCGATCCGGCTCCACGGCGAGGTCAAGGTGGCGACCTACTACGAGGACGGGGCCCGGCCCGGCGCGCTCGTGGTCGTGCCGCTCATCGACCGCCGCGGCGGGCACGTGCGCGGCGTGATCGTCGCGGACCGAAGCGAGCCCATCCCGTTCTCCGACGAGGACGAGAAGCTCGTCCAGACGCTGTGCGCGGAGATCTTCCGCGCGCTCGAGGCCGAGCGCGTGATGGTCGACATCAAGAGCACCCGGGACGAGAAGGAGCGGTTCTACGAGGCGATCGAGCGCCTGAACCGCACCCAGAAGCCCGAGGACGTGTGCCGGGAGATCGTCCAGGTCGCGGGTGAGCTCGTGCCGCTCGCCTTCGCGGCGGCGACGCTCGTCGAGCGGAGCGACGGGGGGCGCGTGCACCGCGTCGTGGCCGTCCACGGAGAGCGCTGGAAGGCGATCGAGGGCAGGCGGTTCGGGCCGGGCGACGGGCTCGTCCAGAAGGTGGTCGAGGTGAACTCGCCCCTGCCGGCGCAGAGCGCGGACTTCTCGCGCCAGACGCTGCTCGACGCGTCCACGCCGCTCAAGGGCGTCGGCTGGGTGCGGGTCGTGCCGCTCCGCGTGGGCGACGAGGTCCTCGGCACGGTCGCGCTCGCCGGCGGTCCGCGCGACGACCGCGCGCCGGCGAAGGACAAGATGCACCAGCTGCTGGTGGTGGGCGGGGCGGCGGCCCAGTCCATCCTGCGCGCCCGCCTCTACGAGGAGGCCGAGCGGCTCGCCACCACCGACGGCCTCACCGGGCTCACGAACCACCGCACGTTCCAGGCGCGGCTCGACGAGCACCTCGCGCTCGCGGCCCGCGGCGGCCAGCGCCTGTCGCTCCTGCTGTGCGACGTCGACCACTTCAAGTCGGTGAACGACACCTACGGGCACCCGGTCGGCGACGAGGTGCTGCGCGGGGTCGCGCGCGTGCTCGCGGGCGAGGCGCGCCAGACCGACGTGGTGGCGCGCTACGGCGGCGAGGAGTTCGCGATCGTCATGCCAGGGACGGACGGGCCCGGCGCAGGGGTCATCGCCGAGCGGATCCGGGAGCGCCTCGCGGCCGTGACGTTCCAGACGGAGCAGGGCCCGCTGCGCGTCACGATGTCGCTGGGCGTGGCCACCTGGCCCGAGGACGGCGCGAAGAAGCCGGAGCTCGTCGAGCGGGCGGACGCGTGCCTTTACCACGCGAAGCGCCACGGCCGGAACCAGACCGTCCTCGCCGCCGCGATCGGTGCGCCCCGGCGCGCGGCGGGGTAGCGGCGGCGCCCTCGACCGGTGGCCGCTCGACCCCGCACCGGGTTACACTGCCGCTGCGGCGCGAGGCGGATGCCGCGGGGGGCCGGCCAGGCTTGAAAAAGAACTTCGTCCTCGACACCAACGTCCTGCTCCACGATCCGCGCAGCATCTTCGGGTTCGGCGACAACGACGTCATCATCCCGATCTACGTCATCGAGGAGATCGACAACTTCAAGCGCGATCTCTCGACGCTCGGCCGCAACGCGCGCCAGGTGTCCCGGTACCTCGACGAGTTCCGCGTGCAGGGGAAGCTGCGCGAGGGCGTGTCGATCGGCGACGGCAAGGGACACATCCGCGTGCTCGTCGCCGAGCGGAAGCTGCCGCCCACGGTGGCCGTCGACGGGCACTCGGTCGACGACAAGATCCTCGCCGTCGCCCTCGAGCTGCTCGACCGCGATCGCGGCGTCCCCACCGTGTTCGTCACCAAGGACACGAACCTCCGGATCCGCGCGGACGCGCTCGGGCTCCACGCGGAGGACTACGACGTCGAGGGGGTCGAGCTCGACGAGCTGTGGAGCGGCGTCGCCGACGTGGAGGTGTCGTCGGAGGCCGTGAACGAGTTCTACGGCGACGGCGCGCTCGCGTGGCAGCCGGAGGGGGACCCGCCTCCGCCGAACGAGTTCGTCGTCCTGCGGGATCGCGCGAACCCCCAGCACTCCGCGGTCGGCAAGTACAGCGCCCCGCGGCAGGCGTTCGTGCAGCTCATCAAGACGCCGAAGGAGGGCGTCTGGGGGATCCGCCCGCGCAACAAGGAGCAGTCCTTCGCCCTCGATCTGCTCCTCAACGACGACATCCGGCTCGTGACCATCGTCGGGAAGGCGGGCACCGGCAAGACGCTGCTCGCCATCGCGGCGGGGCTGCAGAAGACGATGGAGGACGGCGTCTACCAGAAGCTCCTCGTGTCGCGGCCCATCTTCCCGCTCGGGCGGGACATCGGCTACCTGCCGGGCTCGGTCGAGGAGAAGCTGAACCCCTGGATGCAGCCGATCTTCGACAACGTCGAGTACCTCATGAACCTGTCGCGCTCGGAGAAGAAGGCCGGCCGCGGCTACCACGAGCTCCTCGATCTCGGGATCCTGGAGATCGAGCCGCTCACCTACATCCGCGGCCGATCGATCCCGAACCAGTTCATCATCGTCGACGAGGCGCAGAACCTGACCCCGCACGAGGTGAAGACGATCATCACGCGCGTGGGCGACGGGACGAAGATCGTCCTCACCGGCGACCCCTACCAGATCGACAACCCGTACGTCGATCAGACGAACAACGGCCTCATCCACGTGGTGAACCGGTTCAAGAGCGAGCGTCTCGCCGGGCACATCACGATGTCGAAGGGCGAGCGGAGCCCGCTCGCGGAGCTCGCGGCGAACTTGCTGTGACGAGGCCGCTCGCCGCGCCCTCCGCGAGCCTGCCTGGCGAGCCGCTCGCCGGACGCGCGCCGGCGCATTCGTCCCGGGTGGCCTCGGCGTCCGCCGCTCGCTAGGCTACGGGCATGCAGGACGGCTCAGGAACGCGGGACGTGCCGGCGCCGGCGCTCGACTACCCGCTCGACTACACCTTCAAGATCATGGGGCACGCCGCCGACGACTTCGCGGAGTACGCGCGCCGCCTGGTGGCGCGGATCGTCGCCGACGCGCCGCCGGAGGGCGTGCGCGTCCGCGCGAGCGCGGGCGGCAAGTACCACTCCGTCTCGGTCGCCGTTCGCCTGGACTCCGAGGAGCAGCGGCGCGCGGTCTACCAGATCCTCTGGGAGGACGAGCGGGTCGTTTACTACCTGTGAGCGCGGCGCCGCGGCGCCGTCACTGCGGCGGGCCCGCCCGCTCCGCGCGCGCGTCGAGCAGGTTCAGCTTGTTCCGGGCCGAGAGCAGCTGCTGGCGCAGGCCGTCCGCCTGGCGCGAGAGGTCCTCGAACCCCTGCTCCACCGAGGCGCGCGCCACGGCCTCGGCGTCGCCGATGAGGCGCGTCATGGTCTCGCGGACCGCGTCGAACGAGGGGGGCTCGGCGCCGCCCGCGCCCGGCTGCGCGCCGCTCGCGAACGCCTGGACCATCGCGTTCAGCTCCTGGGCGTCGCGGCCGAGGCCGGCGTAGCGGCCGAGGAGCTCGCGCAGCACCTCGCGGCGAGCGCGGACCTCCTCGGCCCGCGCGGCGAGCGCCACCGCCTGATCGTGCTGGCCCTGCACGAGCGCGCTCACCGCGCTCATGAGCTCCTGCACGAGCGGTCCGAGCTTCGCGTCCACCGCGCCGAGCTCGGCGAGCTTCTCCGCCGTGCGCTCCACGTTCCGCTGCGAGTCGAGCGGCAGCCGCTGCGCCTCGCGGGCGACGCTCGCGATGCGCTCGAGCTCCGCCTCGAGCGCCGTCGCGGCCGCGACGAGCGGGGAGAGGGGCTTCTTCACGGTCTTCGTCACGCGTCCCCCCGCCGGAGCCAGCCGTGCATCACCGCGAGCAGGCGGTCGGGGTCCACGGGCTTCGCCACGTAGTCGGAGGCCCCCGCCTCGATCGCCTTCTCCCGGTCGCCCTTCATGGCCTTCGCGGTGAGCGAGATGATGGGCAGATCGCGGTGCTGCGCCACCTTCCGGATCTCCTGGATGGCGGTGAGCCCGTCCATCTCCGGCATCATCGTGTCCATGAGGACGAGATCCACCGCGGGGTTCTCGCCGAGGAGGCGGATCGCCTCGCGCCCGTTCTCGGCGTGGATGACGCGCATCCGGCGGGCCTCGAGCACGCTGTTGATCGCGAACACGTTCCGGATGTCGTCGTCCGCGAGGAGCACCGTCCGGCCGGAGAAGTCGGCCTCGGGCGGCAGGGGGTTCACGTTGAGGTCCTCCTCCACGCTCACCGGCGGCCGCGGGGCCGCGTCCGCCCCCGCGTAGCGCACCGGCAGGACGAGCGTGAAGGTGCTGCCGACGCCCGGCTCGCTCTCGACCTGGATCGTCCCCCCCAGGAGCCGCGCGATCTCCCGGCTGATGGTGAGGCCGAGCCCCGTGCCGCCGTACTTGCGGCTCGTGGTGCCGTCCGCCTGCTGGAAGGCCTCGAAGATGAGCTTCTGCTTCTCCTTGGGGATGCCGATGCCCGTGTCCGAGACGGCGAAGGCGATCGCCTCGCCGGCGACCTCGGGGCCCGGCGCGCTCAGGGTGACGGTGACCGACCCCCGCGAGGTGAACTTCACCGCGTTCGAGAGCAGGTTCTTCAGGATCTGCTGCAGGCGCGTCACGTCCGTGAAGATCGTCCGCGGCAGGGCGGGATCGACCGTGACGGAGAAGGTGAGCGCCTTCTGCTCGGCGACGTGCCGGAAGTTCTGCTCGAGGTACTCGCGGACCGTCTCGACGCGCGACTCGCGGGCGTCGATCTGCATCTTGCCCGCCTCGACCTTGGAGAGATCGAGGATCTCGTTGATGAGCCCGAGCAGCTCGTTGCCCGACGTGTACACCGTGCTCGCGAACTTCACCTGCTCCGGCGTGAGGTTCCCCTCCTTGTTCTCGGCGAGCATCTTCGAGAGGATGAGCAGGCTGTTGAGCGGCGTGCGGAGCTCGTGCGACATGTTCGCGAGGAACTCCGACTTGTACTTGGAGATGAGCTGGAGCTGCTCGGCCTTCTCCTCCAGGCTGCGGCTCGCGAGCTCGACCTCGCTGTTCTTCTGCTCGAGCAGCTTCGCCTTCTCGTTCAGCTCCCCCGCCTGCGCCTCGAGCTCCGCGTTGGACCGCTTGAGCTCCTGCAGCAGCTCCTCGGTGCGCATGCTCGAGCCGATCATGTTGAGGATGACGCCGATGTTCTCCATCAGCTGATCGAAGAAGGCGAGGTGGTTCGGGCTGAACTCCTCGAACGCGGCGAGCTCGATCACCGCCTTCGTCTCGCCCTCGAAGAGGACCGGCAGGACCACCACGCAGCGCGGCGGCGCCTCGCCCATCCCCGTCGCGATGTAGATGAAGTCCCGCGGGACGCGCCTGAGGAGGATGCGCTTCTTCTCGAACGCGCACTGCCCGATGAGCGTCTCGCGCAGGCGGTACGAGGACGCGAGGGCCTTCCGCCCGCCGAAGCCGTAGCTCGCGATGAGGTTCAGGAGCGGCTCGCCCTTCGCCTCGTCGCGCTCCATGAGGAAGAAGGCGCCGTGCGAGGCGTTCACGAGCGGCGTGAGCTTCGACACGATCGCCTGGGCCACGGACACGATGTTCCGCTGCCCCTGCATCATGTTGGAGAAGTTCGCGAGGTTCGTCTTCAGCCAGTCCTGCTCGGTGTTCTTCTGCGTGGTCTCCTTGAGGGTGGAGATCATCTGGTTGATGTTGTCCTTCAGGGCGGCCACCTCGCCCTGGGCCTCGACCGTGATCGACCGGGTGAGGTCCCCCTTCGTCACCGCGGTCGAGACCTCCGCGATGGCGCGCACCTGGGACGTCAGGTTGCCGGCGAGCTGGTTCACGTTGTCGGTGAGGTCGCGCCAGGTGCCGGCGGCGCCGGGCACCTTGGCCTGGCCGCCGAGCTTCCCCTCGATGCCGACCTCGCGCGCGACGCCCGTCACCTCGTCCGCGAAGATGCGGAGCGTGTCGGTCATCGAGTTGATGGTCTCGGCGAGCGCCGCGACCTCGCCCTTGGCCTCCAGCACGAACTTCTGCGACAGGTCTCCGTTCGCGACGGCCGTGACGACCTTGACGATGCCGCGCACCTGCGTCGTGAGGTTCGACGCCATGAAGTTCACGTTGTCGGTGAGGTCCTTCCAGGTGCCGGCGACGCCGGGCACCCGGGCCTGCGCGCCCAGCTTCCCCTCCACGCCGACCTCGCGCGCCACCGTCGACACCTGATCCGCGAAGGTGCGCAGCGTGTCGGTCATGGAGTTGATGGTCTCGGCGAGCGCCGCGACCTCGCCCTTCGCCTCCAGCACGAACTTCTGCGACAGGTCGCCGTTCGCGATCGCCGTCACGACCTTGATGATGCCGCGCACCTGCGTCGTGAGGTTCGACGCCATGAAGTTCACGTTGTCGGTGAGGTCCTTCCACGTGCCGGACACGCCTCGCACGTTGGCCTGACCGCCGAGCTTCCCCTCCGTGCCGACCTCGCGCGCGACGCGGGTCACCTCCGCGGCGAACGAGTTCAGCTGGTCCACCATCTTGTTGATGACGTCCTTGATCTGGAGGATCTCGCCCTTCACGTCGACCGTGATCTTCTGCGTCAGGTCGCCGTTCGCGATCGCGGTCGCCACCTTGGACACGTCGCGCAGCTGGACGGTCAGGTTGGAGGCCATCGCGTTCACGTTGTCGGTGAGGTCCTTCCAGGTGCCGCTCACGCCGCGGACCTCGGCCTGGCCGCCGAGCTTGCCCTCCGTGCCGACCTCCTTCGCGACGCGGGTCACCTCGGCGGCGAACGAGTTCAGCTGGTCCACCATCACGTTGATGGTGTTCTTGAGCTCGAGGATCTCGCCCTTCGCCTCGACGGTGATCTTCTGGGAGAGGTCGCCGCGGGCGACGGCGGTCGTGACCTTGGCGATGTTGCGGACCTGCGTCGTGAGGTTCGCGGCGAGGCCGTTCACGTTGTCGGTGAGGTCCTTCCAGGTGCCGCTGACGCCCTTCACGTCGGCCTGGCCGCCGAGCTTGCCCTCCGTGCCGACCTCCTTCGCGACGCGGGTCACCTCGGCGGCGAACGAGTTCAGCTGGTCCACCATCACGTTGATGGTGTTCTTGAGCTCGAGGATCTCGCCCTTCGCCTCGACGGTGATCTTCTGGGAGAGGTCGCCGCGGGCGACTGCGGTGGTGACCTTGGCGATGTTGCGGACCTGCGCCGTGAGGTTCGCGGCGAGGCCGTTCACGTTGTCGGTGAGGTCCTTCCAGGTGCCGCTGACGCCGCGGACCTCGGCCTGGCCGCCGAGCTTGCCCTCCGTGCCGACCTCCTTCGCGACGCGGGTCACCTCCGCGGCGAACGAGCGGAGCTGATCGACCATGGTGTTGATCGTGGTCTTGAGCTCGAAGATCTCGCCGCGGGCGTCGACCGTGATCTTCTGCGACAGGTCGCCGTTCGCGACGGCGGTGGTGACCTTGGCGATGTTGCGGACCTGCGCCGTGAGGTTCGCGGCGAGGCCGTTCACGTTGTCGGTGAGGTCCTTCCAGGTGCCGCTGACGCCGCGGACCTCCGCCTGGCCGCCGAGCTTGCCCTCCGTGCCGACCTCGCGCGCGACGCGGGTGACCTCCGCGGCGAACGAGTTCAGCTGGTCCACCATCTTGTTGAAGACGTCCTTGATCTGGAGGATCTCGCCCTTCACGTCGACCGTGATCTTCTGGCCGAGGTCGCCGTTCGCGATCGCGGTCGCCACCTTCGAGACGTCGCGCAGCTGGACGGTCAGGTTCGACGCCATCGCGTTCACGTTGTCGGTGAGGTCCTTCCACGTCCCCGACACGCCGCGGACGTTGGCCTGGCCGCCGAGCTTGCCCTCCGTGCCGACCTCCTTCGCGACGCGGGTCACCTCCGCGGCGAACGAGTTCAGCTGGTCCACCATCTTGTTGATGACGTCCTTGATCTGGAGGATCTCGCCCTTCACGTCGACCGTGATCTTCTGCGTCAGGTCGCCGTGGGCGATGGCGATCGCGACCTTGGACACGTCGCGCAGCTGGACGGTCAGGTTCGACGCCATCGTGTTGACGTTGTCGGTGAGGTCCTTCCAGGTGCCGGCGACGCCCTTCACGTCGGCCTGGCCGCCGAGCTTGCCCTCCGTGCCGACCTCCTTCGCGACGCGGGTCACCTCCGCGGCGAACGAGCGGAGCGTGTCCACCATCGTGTTGATGGTGTTCTTGAGCTCGTAGATCTCGCCGCGGGCGTCCACGGTGATCTTCTGGGAGAGGTCGCCGTTCGCGACGGCCGTCGTGACCTTGGCGATGTTGCGGACCTGCGCCGTGAGGTTCGCGGCGAGGCCGTTCACGTTGTCGGTGAGGTCCTTCCAGGTGCCGCTGACGCCCTTCACGTCGGCCTGGCCGCCGAGCTTCCCCTCGTTGCCGACCTCCTTCGCGACGCGCGTCACCTCCGCCGCGAACGACTGGAGCTGGTCCACCATCACGTTGATGGTGTTCTTGAGCTCGAGGATCTCGCCCTTCGCGTCGACGGTGATCTTCTGGGAGAGGTCGCCCTGCGCGACGGCGGTCGTGACCTTGGCGATGTTGCGGACCTGCGCCGTGAGGTTCGCGGCGAGGCCGTTCACGTTGTCGGTGAGGTCCTTCCAGGTGCCGCTGACGCCCTTCACGTCGGCCTGGCCGCCGAGCTTCCCCTCGTTGCCGACCTCCTTCGCGACGCGCGTCACCTCCGCCGCGAACGAGTTCAGCTGATCGACCATCGAGTTCACCGTCGTGCCGATGCGGAGGAACTCCCCGCGGACGGGCCGGCCCTCGATGTCGAGCGACATCTTCTGCGACAGGTCGCCCTTCGCGACGGCGGTGATGACGCGCGCGACCTCGTTGGTCGGCGCGACGAGGTCGCCGATGAGCTGGTTCACGGCGCTCATGCCGGCGGCCCAGGCGCCCTTCGCCGGACCGACGGACGCGCGCTCCGTCATCTTGCCCTCCTGCCCGACGATCTTCGCGACGCGCAGGAGCTCGCTCGAGACGTGCTCGTTGAGCTGCAGGATGTCGTTCAGGACCTCGCCCGCGCGCGAGAGGATCCCCTCGCGGCGGTACGGGAGGCGTACGGAGAAGTCGCCCGCCTTGACGGCCTTCAGCACGTCGACGAGCTGCTCGACCTCGTCCTGGCTCGCGCGCGAGAGGAGGTCCCACTCGGTCAGCTCCTCGGTCCGCACGCCGCCCTCGTCGCGCGGACGCCCTGCTGCCGGGCGTGCGACCGCCCCATCCCGTGGCGAGCGAGCGGGCGCCGCGGCGGCGTTCTTCCCCCGCGCGATCCCCCGCGCCTCGAGGGCGCCCCCCTGGACCGACCCCGCGCGCGCTCCCCGCGCGCCGTCGAGGGGTGCGCCTGGGCGCTCCGCTGGGCGCAGATCCTGGAGGCCGTCGTCGGCGCGACGGCGAGGGCGGGCGTGCGAGCGGGTGGTCGTGTTCTTCGGCATGTGCGTGTCGTCCTGTCGGGAAGCGCGCGAAAGGAGCCCTCGAGCATCCCATGGGCCGCGAACCATCTAAGCGTCGGGAACCTTCCGGCCCCCATGATGGTTCATCCCCTCGACCCCAGATCCTTGGTACCCCACCGGTCGGCGCTCACCCGCCCCACCGGTTTCGTCATTGAATGACGCGCCGGGGCACTAGATTCCACAGAACCCGCGATGTCGGCGTCGACGAACGAGCTCACCCTGACGGCAGACCCCCGCGATCGAGAAGACGCAGCATCCGCCGGGCGGCGTGACGCACAGGCGGCGTCGCCCCCGCCGGTCAAGATCCTCGTGGTCGACGATCGCGCGGAGAACCTGCTCGCGATCGAGTCGGTGCTGCGCAACCCCGCGTACGAGCTGGTGAAGGCCCGCTCCGGCGCGGACGCGCTGCGCTTCCTGTTGCACGAGGACTGCGCGCTCATCCTCATGGACGTGCAGATGCCGCAGCTCGATGGCATCGAGACGGCGCGCCTCGTCCGCGCGAACGAGCGGACCCGGACGATCCCGATCGTGTTCGTCACCGCCATGAGCGACGAGCAGCGCTACGTGGCGCGCGGCTACGACGCAGGGGCCATCGACTACCTCCTGAAGCCCATCGACCCGGACGTGCTCCGCGCCAAGGTGGCCGCCTTCGTGGAGCTTCACCGGGCCAAGCAGGAGGTCGTCCGGCAGGCGGCGCTCCTCGCGGAGCAGGAGAAGCGCGAGCGGCAGCGCGCCGTCGCGCAGCTCGAGCTCAGGAACCTCCGGCGCGAGCGCGCCGCCCAGGAGCGGTATCGGCGGCTCATCGACGGGATCAGCCACGCGATCGTCTGGACGATCGATCCCCAGACGCTCGCCTGCACGTTCGTGAGCCCGAGCGCCGGGGCGATCATCGGCCACCCCGTCGAGCAGTGGACGGCCGGGCCGGAGTCCTGGCATGCGCTCGTGGCGCAGGAGGACCGCGCCCGGCTGCTCGCCGCCCTCCGCGACCTCTCGCCGGGCGAGCAGGGCGCCGCGCTGGAGCACGGCCTCGTCCACGCGGACGGGCGCACGCTCCGCTTCGAGACCGACCTCCGGGTCGTCCCCGCCGAGGAGGAGGGGCGCTTCGAGGTGCGCGGCTTCTCCGTCGACGTCACGGACGCCCGCCTGGCCGAGGAGGCGCTCGAGTTCCTCGATCGGTCGGGGGCCGCCCTGGCGGAGTCGCTCGACCTCGCCACCACCGCGGACACGGCCGCCCGGCTCGGCGTGCCGTTCATCGCCGACGCGGCGGTGGTCCAGGTCGAGGCGGTCGACGATCTCCCCGCGATCCTGGCGGTCGCCCACCGCGATCCCGGACGGATCGAGGCGCTCCGCGCGCTGGTGCGCGCGGCCCCGCTTCCCCCGCCGAGGGAGGATGGGCACGCCGAGGTTCGCGAGGACCTCCGGCCGCTCCTGCCGGCCGCGGCGGCGGAGCGCGCGCACGGGCTCCTCGGCGAGCGACCGATGCGGCTCGTCTCGGTGGCGCTCCGGGGCCGGGATCGGGTGGTGGGGTCCATCCGGTTCCTCGCGGGCGCACGCCGCGACACCGCGCGCGAGCTGCGCCTCGCGGAGGAGCTCGGGCGTCGCGCCGCGCAGGCCCTCGACCACGCCCTCGTGCACCGCAGCGCGCAGCACGCGGTGAGCGTGCGTGACGAGTTCATCTCCATCGCGTCCCACGAGCTGCGCACGCCCCTCACGCCGCTGCACCTCCAGATGAAGGCGCTGCAGCGCGGGCTCTCCGAGCTCCCGGAGGGACCGCGGCGCGGCACGCTCCTCGAGCGGCTCGCGACGTGCGCGCGGCAGGTGGACCGGATGACCCGCCTCGTCGCCAACCTGCTCGACGTGACGCGCCTCCACGCCGGGCGTCTCGAGGTGGACCGCGAGCCCATCGAGCTCGGCGAGCTCGTCTCCGACGTGGCGGGCCGCTTCAGGGACGAGCTCGCGCGCGGCGGCCGGCGGCTCGAGCTCAGGGTCGCGCCGGCGCTGGAGGGGAGCTGGGATCGGCTGAAGCTCGACCAGGTGCTCACGAACCTCGTGTCGAACGCGGTGCGCTACGGCGGGCAGGGCCCGGTCTCGGTCGAGCTCGGGCGCGACGCCGCCGAGGCGGTGGTCGTCGTCGCCGACCACGGCATCGGGATCGCGGCCGAGGATCTCTCCCGCGTCTTCGAGCGCTACCACAAGGGCACGAACTCGCGCGCGCACGGCGGGCTCGGGCTCGGGCTCTACATCACGCGGCGCATCGTCGAGGCTCACGGCGGGACGATCGCCGTCGAGAGCCGGCTCGGCGAGGGGTCGGTGTTCACGGTCCGCCTGCCGCTCCAGCCGGCGCGGTGACGCCGCCGCCCCGGCGGCGAGCGGCTCAGGCGGCCGCGCGCGGGCCGAAGTCGACGATCTCGACCGGGTTCGCCGCCATGCCGAAGGTGAGCTCGTCGCGCCAGCCCTCGGCGTCGCCGCCGACCTGGAGCGGCATCGGGCGCTCGAACCGCAGCGCCACCCGATCCGCGTGGAAGTCGAGCAGGCCCGCGTGCGCGAACTCGCCCGACCAGATGCTCGGCAGGTTCATGAGCACCGTCGGGACGCCGATCGAGGTCGCGACCCGGAGCTGCATCATGCCCGGCGCGCGGTCGGCGTAGGGGAACGCCCGCAGCCCCAGGCCGTAGTAGGGGACGGTGCTCGCGGCCGCCATCATGCAGGGGCCCGCGTGGAGGAGCTCGCCGTGCGCGATGGGGCGACCGATGCGCTCGCCCCGGGCGTCGAGCCGCCAGGCGGCGCGGCCGGCGTTCACGATCTCGCAGTACGCCGGGCGCCGCTCGAGCAGGTAGCGGGGCGCGGAGCGGAGCGCCACCGCGAGGCCGTAGCCCGACGCGCCGAGCCCGAGCTTCCGGAGCGGGGTGCCCGCCAGGCGATCGCGGATCCAGTAGTAGTCGTTCACCACCGCGGCGTCGACGCCCACGCCCGCGAACGGGGTACGGCGGCCGGCGCAGGTGAGGAGGTCGAGGCGGCGTACCCCGCCGATGTCGCCGCGCAGGAAGCGCGCGAGATCCTGGGCGTGCCGGCGCGGCGTCGCGCCCACCATCTCGGCGACGGCGTTGCCGGTCCCGAGCGCCAGCACGCCGAAGCGCGGCGGGCGGGCCGCGCGCCGCTCGGCGCTCTCGAGGATGCGGTTCACCCACGCGACGAACGTCCCGTCCCCGCCGCCCGTGAAGACGGTCGCGTAGCGGCGCGCGACCACCTCCTCGGCGATCTCGACGGCCTCGTCCTGGCTGCGGGACAGGTAGAGGTGCTCGCCGGGGACGACGCGCGACAGGGCGCGCCGGACCTCGGCGTTCACCTGCTTCGCGTTGGCGTTGAGCAGGACCGCGACCTCGGCGCCCGGCTCGGCGACCGGGTACTCGGGGAGGAACGGGTACCGCTCGGCGCTGACCATTCGAAGCATCGTGACCCCGGCGAGGATGTGACGCGGATGTCGCGATTTCGAGCAAGCGCGGTGCCACGCCGCGTCACCGCCGCGAATCTCCGGCAAAACGGGGACTTGCGGCTCGCCTGGCCTCGCCCAGGGGGGCCGCGCGGCGCGTCGCCCAGGTGGCGGACCGCGTAGCGGGCTACGCACCAAAATCGCCGGGAGCGGCGTTTGACAGGGAGGTTCGCGGCCTTACGTTGCCCCCCGTCCAGGAGGACTCTCAGAGCATGGCCAAGATCATCGGCATCGACCTCGGCACGACGAACTCCGTCGTCGCAGTGATGGAAGGCAAGGACGCCGTCGTCATCACCAACGAGGAAGGCTCCCGCCTCACCCCGAGCGTGGTCGCCTATACGAAGGAAGGGGAGCGGCTCGTCGGCCAGGTGGCGAAGCGCCAGGCGATCACGAACCCGGAGAAGACCGTCTACTCCATCAAGCGGTTCATGGGGCGCCGGTTCTCCGAGGTGCAGGACGAGATGAAGCGCGTCCCGTACCACGTGGTGGAGGGGCCGAACGGCGACGCGCGCATCCAGGTCGACGCGAAGCAGTACTCGCCGCCCGAGATCAGCGCCCAGGTGCTCCTCAAGCTGAAGCGGGCCGCGGAGAACTACCTCGGCGAGAAGGTGACGGACGCCGTCATCACCGTCCCGGCCTACTTCAACGACTCCCAGCGCCAGGCCACCAAGGACGCGGGCGAGATCGCCGGGCTGAACGTCCGGCGCATCGTGAACGAGCCCACCGCCGCCGCGCTCGCCTACGGCCTCGACCGCAAGAAGAACGAGAAGATCGCCGTCTACGACTTCGGCGGCGGCACCTTCGACATCTCGATCCTCGAGGTCGGCGAGAACGTCGTCGAGGTGCTCGCCACGAACGGCGACACCCACCTCGGCGGCGACAACCTCGACCAGAAGGTCATCGACTGGCTCATCGCCGAGTTCCGCAAGGACACCGGCATCGACGTGTCGAAGGACAAGATGGTGCTCCAGCGCCTGAAGGAGGCGGCGGAGAAGGCGAAGATCGAGCTCTCCTCGATGATGGAGACCGAGATCAACCTGCCGTTCCTCACCGCCGACCAGACGGGCCCGAAGCACCTGTCCATCAAGCTCTCGCGCGCCAAGCTCGAGCAGATGGTCGAGGACCTCATCGAGCGCTCGGTCGAGCCGACCCGCAAGGCCCTCGCCGACGCGAAGCTCTCGCCCGAGCAGATCGACGAGGTGGTCCTCGTCGGCGGCCAGACCCGCATGCCGGCCATCACCGAGCGGGTGAAGAAGCTCTTCGGCAAGGATCCGAACCGGTCCGTGAACCCGGACGAGGTCGTCGCCATCGGCGCCGCGGTGCAGGCGGGCGTCCTCTCCGGCGAGGTGAAGGACATCCTGCTCCTCGACGTCACGCCGCTCTCGCTCGGCGTCGAGACGCTCGGCGGCGTGATGACGCGCCTCATCGAGCGGAACACGACCATCCCGGCGAAGCGCTCCGAGGTGTTCTCCACCGCCTCCGACAGCCAGACCTCGGTCGAGATCCACGTGCTCCAGGGCGAGCGCGAGATGGCGCGGGACAACCGCACCCTCGGGCGCTTCCACCTCGAGGGCATCCCGCCGGCGCCGCGCGGGATGCCTCAGATCGAGGTGACGTTCGACATCGACGCGAACGGCATCCTCAACGTCTCCGCCAAGGACAAGGGCACCGGCAAGGAGACGAAGATCACCATCAGCCACTCCTCGGGCCTCGCGAAGGACGAGGTGGAGAAGATGGTCGCCGACGCCCACTCGCACGAGGCGGAGGACAAGAAGCGCCGCGAGGAGATCGAGCAGCGCAACCGCGCCGAGAACCTCGCCTACCAGATGGAGAAGCTGCTCAAGGACAACAAGGACAAGCTCCCGGCCGACGTCGTCAAGGAGGTCGAGGACGCCGTCGGGGAGGTCCACAAGGTCCGGGAGAAGGGCAGCGCCGACGAGGTGAAGGCGGCGATGGATCGCCTCGAGCGCGCGAGCCACAAGGCGGCGGAGGAGCTGTACAAGACCGCCGGCCCGGGGGCCGCGCCCGGTGGCGCCGGCCCGCAGGAGGGCGCGCCGGCCGGCGAGGAGAAGCAGAAGGACAACGTCGTCGACGCCGAGTTCAAGCAGGTCTGACCGGCGGGTCCCGCTCCCGCGGGGCCGAGCGTCATCACGGGGCCGTCCGCTCGCGCGGGCGGCCCCGCTCCTCTTTCCGGGGGGACGGGGCGGCGCGAGGCGCACCGGGCGCGGCGAGGCCGCGGCGGCCGCTCCGTGCGCCGAGGGCGAGAGGAGCGAGATCGCGACTCCGCGGGCCCGGGATCGTGCGCCGCCCGCGCCGCTGCCTTACCATCCGCGCCGTGCACCTCACCGTCCTCTCCCGCTCGACCGCCATCTACACCACCCGCCGGATCGTCGAGGCCGCCCGCGCGCGCGGGCTCTCGACGCGCGTGGTCGACCCCCTCGACGTGCAGATGGGGCTCGGGGGAGACGCCCCGGCGCTCTACTGGCGGCGCCGCCGCTTCCCCCCGACGGACGTGGTCGTGCCGCGCATCGGCCTCTCCATCCACCAGTACGGCCTCGCCGTCGTGAACCAGCTCGAGCTCCTCGGCGTCCCCTCGCTGAACGGCGCCTGGGGCATCGCGGCGAGCCGCAACAAGATGCGCAGCCTCCAGCTCCTCGCCGCGAGCGGCGTTCCGGTGCCGCGCACGGTCATGGCGAGCGATCCCTCGGGGATCAAGGAGATGGTGCGGGTGGTCGGCGGCGTCCCCGTGCTCGTGAAGCTCCTCTCGGTCAACGAGAAGAGCGGCGTCATGATCTGCGAGAGCATGCAGTCGCTCGAGGCGGCGCTCGAGGCGATCCTCGGCCTCGGCCAGAACATCGTCGTGCAGCAGTACCTCCGCGGCGCCAAGGGGCGCGACCTGCGCGTGCTCGTCGTGGGCGGCGAGGTGGTCGCGACGATGCGGCGGAGCCCGCCGGTCGGGCGGCTCGCCCGGAGCCTGCGGCGCGGCGCGCGGTTCGAGCCGGTGGAGCTCCCGCCCGCGTACGCGCGGACGGCGGTGGAGGCGGCGAGGGTGCTGAAGCTCGAGGTCTGCGCCGTGGACATGCTCGAGGCGAAGGGCGTGCCGCGCGTGTTCGAGGTGAACAGCTCGCCCTCGATCAAGGAGGCGGAGACGGCGTGCGGCGTGGACGCGGCCGGTAAGATCGTCGACCGCGCCGTCGCGCTCGCCGCCGCGACGCGTCGCCCCGCACCCCGGGAGCGGGCGCCGCGCCGCGCGGTGCGCGGCCGCGCCGTGTGAGCGCCGGCTTGAATGCATGGCCGCTGCCTGCCGTCCCTGGTATGAGAGCGGTCGCATCCCGCAAGGAGCCCGCATGATCCGCGCCCTCGTCGCAGTCGTCCTCGTCGCCGCCGCTCCGCTCGCCCGCGCCGCGGATCCCGCGGCCGACGCGGCCAGGAGCTACCGCATCGACACGCAGGGCTCGACCACCGAGGTGAAGGCCGGCGGGAAGGGGACGCTCGTCCTCGCCATCGTCCCGCTCGAGAAGGTGCACGTCCACCCGCAGGCGCCGCTCAAGATCACGCTCGAGGCGCGGGGGCTCACGCTCGCGAAGACCTCCCTCGGCCACAAGGACGCCCAGGACCCCAAGGCCGAGGCGCCCCGCTTCGAGGTCCCCTTCGTCGCGAGCGCCGCCGGCAAGCAGGAGGCGAAGGCGAAGCTCGACTTCTTCATCTGCTCCGACCAGTGGTGCGTGAAGCAGACCCGCGACGTCGCCGTCGCCGTGAACGTGAAGTGAGGACCCGGCGCGTCCGCCGGCCGAGCGCCGGCGTGCGCCCCGGGAGCGCCCGCCCATGCGCGTCGTCTACGGCCTGAACCCGGTGCGGGAGGTGCTGCGCGCCGGAGGGGAGGGGCTCTCGGAGCTCTGGCTCGCCGAGGGCGGCTCGCGCGGCGCCGCCTTCGCCGAGCTCGAGCGGCTCGGCCGCGCGGCCGGTGCGAAGGTGCGGACCGCTCCCCGGCCGAAGCTGGACCGGCTCGCCGGCAGCGACCGCCACCAGGGAGTGGTCGCCGTCGTGGCCGACTTCCAGTACGCCACGCTCGAGGACATCCTCGCGGCGGCGAGGGCGAGCGGGCGCGCGCCGCTCCTCGTCGTGCTCGACGGCGTCGAGGATCCCCACAACCTCGGTGCGATCATCCGCTCCGCTCATGCCCTCGGCGCACATGGCGTCGTGATCCCGAAGGACCGCGCCGTCGGCGTGACGCCGGTGGTCGCGAAGACCTCGGCGGGTGCGGTGGAACGTTGCCCGGTCGCGCGTGTCACGAACGTGGCCAAGACCATCGAGTCGCTCCAGCAGGAGGGCGTCTGGTCGGTCGCCCTCGCGGCCGACGGCGAACGACCGCTCGCGGAGCTCGATCTGAGAGGTCCGATCGCCCTCGTGCTGGGCAGCGAGGGGGAGGGGCTCCGGCCGCTCGTCCGCAAGACCTGCGACCACGCCGCGCGGATCCCCATGTCGGGGGACCTGGACAGCCTCTCGGTCTCGGCGTCGGCGGCCGTCGCGCTCTACGAGACCGCGCGCCAGCGGGGCGGGTAGCTGCTCGTTTCGTCCAGCGACATGCGGCCTTGACAAGCCCTGGGAGGTCATCTAAAAGGCACCGCTCCACGCAGCACGGGGCGGATCGCCGGCAGGAGCGCACCGGCGAACCGCGGCGAGTTCCGGAAGGATCTTGCTGGCGTAGCTCAGTCGGTAGAGCAGCTGCCTTGTAAGCAGCAGGTCGCGGGTTCGAATCCCACCGCCAGCTCCAGGAGCAGTGGGGTCGACGCGAGGTGAAACACGGTGGTTTCTGGAGGGGTTCCCGAGCGGCCAAAGGGAGCAGACTGTAAATCTGCCGGCTTACGCCTTCGGTGGTTCGAATCCACCCCCCTCCACAGTCAGTCATCCTCTCGAGAAGGGATTCGCCAAAAACCTTGCGGGAATAGCTCAGTTGGTAGAGCGTCAGCCTTCCAAGCTGAATGTCGCGGGTTCGAATCCCGTTTCCCGCTCCAGTGAGAGGTCGGATCGACGAATTCAGGTTGCCCTCGTAGCTCAGTCGGTAGAGCGCGTCCTTGGTAAGGACGAGGTCTCCAGTTCAATCCTGGACGAGGGCTCCAATCTCAGACGGCGCGCATCGGAGGCTGCTCGCGCCAACGGCACCCACAGCAGGAGCGAATCATGGGCAAGGAGAAGTTCGAGCGCAGCAAGCCGCACGTGAACGTGGGGACGATCGGTCACGTCGACCACGGCAAGACGACGCTGACGGCCGCCATCACGAAGTACTGCGCGACGAAGGGCCGCGC
>NZ_JALCZB010000087.1:0-18951 GCF_022690745.1 Anaeromyxobacter sp. SG64
TCGCGTCCGCGGCGCCCCGCGCCCGGGGACCCCGCCGGCCGCCCCCGCGCGCCCGGTGACCCCGCCGGCCATCCCCGCGCGCGTGGCGCCCGCGCCGCAGGGCCAGGAGCCGGTGAGCGCGGGGGGCGGGGAAGCCCCCGGCGACGAGTGACGCGCCCCGCCGAGCCCGCGCGCGAGGCGGGCTCGCCGCGGCGAGTCGTCAGGGCGCCTTCCGGCGAGCTCAGCCCGCGGCCGCGGCGGGCGGGCTGCCCTCGCCGGGCCTGAGCTCACCCGCGTCCGCATCCGAGGCGCTGCGCTGGTCGCGCTTGCGCCCGGGGTGGTCGCGCATGCCCGGCGCGTACGGCATGACCACGTTGCGCCCCGCGCGCTTCGCCGCGTACAGCGCCCCGTCGGCGCAGTCGATGAGCGCGCCGAGGTCGCGCGCGTCGTCCGGGTAGATGGCGACGCCCACCGAGATGGTCACGTGGCCGGGGCCGACGCCCGGGTGCGGGATGGCCGCGGCGGTCACGGCGGCGCGCAGCTTCTCGGCGGCGACGAGCGCGGCCGCGCGGTCGGCGCGGGCGAGCACCACCGCGAACTCCTCGCCGCCGTAGCGCGCCACGACGTCCACCTTGCGCGCGGCCCCGCCCAGCACCGCCGCGACCCGGCGCAGCACCGTGTCGCCGGAGGCGTGGCCGAAGGCCTCGTTGTAGCGGCGGAAGTGATCGACGTCGACGAGGGCCACGGCGGTCGCGTGGTCGAAGCGCGCGCTCCGCTCGAGCTCGTCCTCGAGGCGCGCGAACAGGCTCCGGCGGTTGTGCGCACCCGTGAGCGCGTCCGTCTGTGACAGCCGGACCATCTTCTGGTGGAGGCGCGCGTTCGCGACGGCGATGGCGGACTGCGCCGCGATCGCCTCGAGCAGCCGGCGCTCCTGCGGCGAGAGCCCGCCGCCCGCCGGCCGGAGCGCGATCGCCCCCGCGCCCTCCTCGCCGCGGGCCATCGGCACCTCGAGCCAGCCGGGGCGCGCCTGGCCCGGGGGGAGCCGGGTGCCGACCGCCGCCCCGTCGCTGCCGTAGGCGGCGCGCACCACCCGCTCGCCGGTCGCCTCGTCGACGAGGAGCACCTGGAGCTCCGCCGCGCCGAGGGCGCTCCCCACCTGCGCGGCGGTCGCGCGGACGAGCTCGTCGAGATCGAGCGTCGCACCGAGCGTGCGCCCCAGCTCGAACAGCAGCGTCAGCTCGCGCACGCGCGCCTCGAGCTCCGCCTTGAGCGAGAGCTCGCGCTCCATCGAGGCGATCGACGCCGCGTCCTCGATGCGGCGGACGTGGAGGTCGGTGATGGCGGCGAGCGTCTCGTTGTAGGTGCTCGCCACCTGGCCGATCTCGTCCTCGCCCTCGTCCGGCACGCGGTGCAGGAAGTCGCCCTCGCGCGCCCGCCGCATGCCCGCGGCGAGCCGCCGGAGGCGGCGGTCGACGACGTAGCGCACCACCACGAGGTGCATCGCCGCGAGCCCCGCCGCCAGCACGACGAGCGCCACGAGCGCGATCCGGTGGAGCGGCTCGACGGCCGGCGCGAGCGCCCGGCTCTCGTGGCGCAGCCAGAGGACCACGGCGAGGGAGAAGAGGAGGCCGGGGGCGCCGACCGCGATGAGCAGCTTGCGGCCGATGGAGCGCCGGATCGATCGGAGCATGGGCGAGGGAAGGTTATAACCCGTCGGATGCGTCTCCTGACGAGCGAGCGGCTGGCCGCCTTCCCGCACGGCTTCACGACCCGCCCCGGCGGCGCGTCCCCGCCGCCCTGGGACGCCCTGAACCTGGGGGGCGCCGTGGGCGACGAGCCGGCCCGGGTCGAGGAGAACTGGCGCCGGCTCGAGGCCGCCACCGGGCTGCGGTTCGCGCGCGTCCGGCAGGTGCACGGGACCCGCTGCCTCCGGGCGACGGCGGCGACCCCGCCGGCGGAGGAGGCGGACGCGGTCGTGTCCGTCACCGCCGGCGTCGCCGCGTGCGTCTCGGTGGCCGACTGCGTGCCGGTGCTCGTCGCCGATCCCGAGGGCGGGGCGGTCGCCGCGGTCCACGCCGGCTGGCGCGGCACGATCGGGCTCGCCGCCGCCGAGGGCGTCCGCGCGCTCGCGCGGGAGGGCGCCGACCCGGCGCGCCTCGTCGCCGCCATCGGCCCGTCGATCGGGCCGTGCTGCTACGAGGTCTCGGCCGAGCTCGCCGAGCGGTTCCGGGCGCGCTTCGGCGCCGAGGTCGTCCGCGCCGGCGCCGCTGCGCGCCTCGACCTGTGGCGCGCGAACCTCCTCGCGCTCGAGGAGGCCGGGGTGCGTTCCGAGCGCGTCGAGGTGCTCGGCCGCTGCACCGCCTGCGAGCGGGAGCTGTTCTTCTCTCACCGTCGCGACGCGGGGCGCACCGGGCGCCAGGTAGGCTTCATCGCACCCGCGTCCGCTCCCGGCAGCGCACATCCGCGGCGGCCAGGCGAGGGGCCCCTTCCTTGACGGGCGGCCCCCGAACCCTAGAATTTTCCAGTTTTGAGACCCCTCGCGCGAAACGCCTCCGCGGCGCTCGTCGTGTTGCTCGGCTGCGCCGGCGGCGGCGCCGCCGCGCCCTCGGAGGTCGAGGCGCTCCGCGCGGAGGTGCGCGCGCTGCGCGCCGACAACGAGGTGCTCGCGCGCAAGGTGGACGGGCTCTCCGCACGCATGGAGCTCGCCGGCGCGCGCGCCGCGCGAGACCCGGCGCCGCGCCGCGCCCCGGCCGCCGAGGCGCTCCCGCCCGTGGTCCCGCCCGACCTGGCGGTCGTGAGGGTGGAGCCCTCCGAGCCGCCCCCGGTCGTCCTCAGGATGGCTCCCTCCGAGCCGCTCCCCGCGGTGGTCCCCGCCGCAGGCGCACCCCAGCCCCGGCGCGCGCCGCCGCCCGTGCCGACCGCGATCCCCATCGCCGAGCCCGCGCCCGAGCGGCTCGAGGCGCTCGCGCTCGGCGGCGGCCGCGAGCTCTCGGTCGAGGCCGATCGCGAGCTCCGCGCGGCGCGCCGCCGCGACGGCGTCGCCCGCGCGCACGCCCTCGAGGACTTCGTCGCCCGCTACCCGCGCCACCCCGCGGCCGACAACGCGCTCGTCGAGGCGGCCGAGTCGTACGCGGCGGCGGGCAAGGACGACGCGGCCTGCGCGCTCGCGGCACGGGCCGGCGACGACTACCCCGCCGGCGACGCGCTGTCCGGCGCCCTCGAGCGGCTCGCCGCCTGCGAGTCCCGGCGCGGCTCCGCCAGCGCGGAGCGGCGCATCCTCGAGCGCCTCGTCACCGAGTTTCCGAGGACCCCGGCCGCCGAGCGCGCCGGGACTCGCCTCGCAGCCATCTCCGGGCAGGGCGGCGACACGTCGCCGCGCGTCCCGGCAAGGAGCGGTCCATGATCCGCAGACACCTCGTCGCCGTCCTCGCCCTCCTTCCGGCCGCTGCGCTCGCGCAGGCCGGGGCGCTCGACGCGGCGCGCGACGCCGCCCGGACCGCGAGCGCCGATCCGCAGGTGGAGGCCACCGGCGCCGTGCAGGACGGGGCGCCCTCGGAGACCGCGGCCGCCGTACCCGCGGACGCGGCCGGCGCACCGGCGGCGGGCGAGGAGGGCCTCGCGCCGGCCGTGGCCGGCACCGCGCTCGCGCTGGAGGACGCCGCCACGAGCGGCGGCCAGACGCCGGACACGTACACGATCCGGCCCGGAGACACGCTCTGGGATCTCTCCGGCCGCTACCTGAACAACCCCTGGTACTGGCCGAAGATCTGGTCCTACAACCCGGACATCGAGAACCCGCACTGGATCTACCCGGGCAACCTGCTCAGGTTCTACCCCTCCGCCGACGAGGGCCCGACGCGCGTCGAGCCGGCCGGGGAGCCGGTGGCCGAGGCCGAGGAGGCGCCGCCGCGCGAGCTCGAGGACCTCTCCCGCGCGGACGGGAAGTCCGACGACGACGGCGACGCGGTGGCGGTCGTCGGGCCCTACAAGATCGGCTACGTCTCCCCGCGCGCGCTCCTCGCGCGGCACGACACGTTCGTCACCCCGCGCGAGCTCGCCGAGTCGGGCGCGATCAAGGCCGCGTTCGAGGAGAAGCTCATGCTCTCCAGCCACGACAAGGCGTACGCGCGGTTCGAGCGGCGCGCCGAGGTGAAGCCGGGCGAGACCTACGTCATCTTCAAGACGGAGCGGCCCATTCGCCACCCGCGCACGAACGAGCTCTTCGGCTGGCAGTCCACCGTGCTCGGCGCGGCCAAGGTGGTCGCGGTGGACGACAAGGCGGCGACGCTCGTCATCACGCAGTCGTTCGAGCCCATCGAGCGCGGCGCCATGCTCGGTCCGTGGACGGAGCGCTTCCTCCGCCGGGTGGATCGCCGCGCGAACCGCCGCGCGCTCGAGGGCACCATCGTCGGCGGCCAGGTCCAGGTCGTCACCCAGCTCGGAGAGCACCACGTCGTCTTCATCGACCGCGGCTCCGCCGACGGCGTGGAGGAGGGCAACGTCTTCACGGCGGTCCGCGCCGGCGACCCTTACGGCCGCGCGCCGGGCCTGCCGGCCTGGGATTCGAGCCTCCCGAAGGAGGACATCGGCGAGATGCTCGTCATCGACGTGAAGGAGCGCGCCTCGGCGGCGCTCGTCACGCGCAGCCTCGTGGAGCTCGCCATCGGCGATCGGGTGGAGATGCGCGCCGTCCGCTCGGCGGCCGAGGGGGCCGGCGGTCGCTAGCTCCACCGTCCTCCGGGTGCGCGGGCGCCGGCCAGGCCGTCGCTCTCGCACGGCTTCCCGCGCGCCCTCCCGCCGGCCGCAATCCTACCGGTTTACGGGAGGTAGGAGGCCGTTTTGACCGTGTCGGCAGGTACGGTCCGTGCATTCGGCGGCGGGTCCCCACCTTGACGCTCCACCACCCGGTGGGTATATGGCCCCGCTCCATGGAGGAGGCGACCACCATCCGTCCGGGCGACGGCCTTTACCCGGACCGCCTCGCGCAGACGCCCGATCGTCCGGCCGAGCTGCGCCTGCGCGGCGCGCTCGCCGACCTCCGGCGCGTCGCCGTCGTCGGCTCGCGCCACCCGGACGCCTACGGGGAGGAGATGGCGCGCCTCCTGGCTGCGGGGCTCGCCCGGGCGGGCGTCTCCGTCGTCTCCGGCGGCGCCCTGGGCATCGACGCCATCGCGCACCGCGCGGCGCTCGACGCGGCCGGCCACACGGTCGCCGTCCTCGGCACCGGCGTCGACGTGCTCTACCCGGCCTCGAACCGGCCGCTCCTCCAGCGCGTGCTCGCCGAGGGCGGCGCGATCCTCTCCGAGCTGCCCGACGGGACGCCGGGCTTCGCCGGGAACTTCCCCCGGCGGAACCGGATCGTCTCGGGCCTGTCGGAGGCGGTCGTGGTCGTCCAGGCCGGGGAGAAGAGCGGGGCGCTCATCACGGCCGACTGGGCGCGGACGCACGGCGTGCCGGTGTTCGCGGTGCCGGGCGACGCGCGCGAGCCGCTCTCCGCCGGGCCGATCGCGCTCCTCCGCCGGGGCGCGAAGGTCGCCGCCTCGGCCGAGGACGTGCTCGGGGCGCTCGGCATCCCGGCAGCGCCGGTCGCCGAGCGGCAGCTCGCGCTGCCCGCGCTCGCCGCGCCCGAGAGCGCGCTCCTCGCGGCGCTCGCCCGGCGCCCGCGTCACGCCGACGAGATCGCGCGCCAGGCGGGCCTCGCGCCCGGCCCGGCGCTCGCCGGGCTGCTCACCCTCGAGCTCGAGGGTTTGTGCGAGCAGCGCCCGGGCCATTACTTTCTGCGCCGCACGTAGGGGGACCCCGACAGATGCCGAGAGCCACGAAGGTCGCAGCCGCGGAGGGCATGAAGAAGGAGAAGGCCGCTCCGCCCAAGCGCGCCGCGAAGAAGCCCGCGGTGGGGGGCAACCTCGTCATCGTCGAGTCGCCCGCCAAGGCGAAGACGATCAAGAAGTACCTCGGTCGCTCCTACGACGTCCGCGCGTCGGTCGGCCACGTGAAGGACCTGCCGAAGTCCAAGATCGGCGTCGACGTCGAGGCGGGCTTCACGCCGCAGTACGACGTCATCAAGGGGAAGGCCAAGGTCCTCTCCGAGATCAAGCGCGCCGCGCGCACCGCCGAGCGCGTCTTCCTCGCGACCGACCCCGATCGCGAGGGCGAGGCGATCGCCTTCCACATCGCGGAGGAGATCGGCGACTCGGGCGACGGCCGCGTCCGCCGCGTCCTCTTCAACGAGATCACCAAGAACGCGATCCAGAAGGCGATCGAGAAGCCGCTCGACCTCGACCGCAAGAAGTTCGACTCGCAGCAGGCGCGCCGCATCCTCGACCGGCTCGTCGGCTACCAGATCAGCCCCATCCTCTGGAAGAAGGTCCGCCGCGGCCTCTCCGCCGGGCGCGTCCAGTCCGTGGCGGTGCGCCTCGTGGTCGAGCGCGAGCGCGAGATCGAGGCGTTCAAGCCCGAGGAGTACTGGACGCTCGAGGCGGAGCTCGCCGCGAAGCTCCCGCCGGAGTTCCGCGCCCGGCTCTCGAAGGTCGACGGCCAGAAGGCGGAGCTGAAGGAAGGCGCGGTCACCCACGCGCTCGTGAAGGACCTCGACGGCGCGACCTACGTCGTCGCCAACGTCGACAAGAAGGAGCGCCGCCGCAACGCGCCGCCGCCCTTCACGACGGCGAAGCTGCAGCAGGAGGCGGCGAACCGCCTCGGCTTCACGGCCAAGAAGACGATGACCCTCGCGCAGAAGCTCTACGAGGGCGTCGAGCTCGGCGACGAGGGCGCGATCGGCCTCATCACGTACATGCGCACGGACTCCGTCCGGCTCTCCACCGAGGCGGTGGACGCGGCGCGCGGCTACATCGCCGACGCCTACGGCAAGGACCACCTGCCGGAGGCGCCGAACGTCTACAAGACGAAGGCGAAGGCCGCCCAGGAGGCCCACGAGGCGGTCCGCCCGACCTCGCTCGAGTGGACGCCGGCCCGCGTGGCCCCGTACTTCGAGCAGATCGGCGAGCGCGACATGTACCGGCTGTACGAGCTCATCTGGAACCGGTTCGTCGCCTGCCAGATGGTCCCGGCGGTCTACGACCAGACCACCGCGGACATCACCGCCGGCCGGGCCACGTTCCGGGCCACCGGCTCCATCCTCAAGTTCCCCGGCTACCTCGCCGTCTACGGCGCGAAGCCGCCCGAGGAGGAGGCCGGCGCCGAGGAGGAGGCGAAGGAGAACGGCGATCGCGAGAAGGCGAACGAGGAGCGCCAGCTGCCGCCGCTCGAGGCCGGCATGACGCTCGACCTGCGCCGGCTCCTCCCCGAGCAGCACTTCACGCAGCCGCCCCCGCGCTTCAACGAGTCGTCCCTCGTGAAGGAGCTCGAGCAGCGCGGCATCGGCCGGCCGTCCACCTACGCCGCCATCCTCGAGAACATCCAGGAGAAGACCTACGTCGAGAAGGTCGAGCGGAACTTCAAGCCGACCCACCTCGGCCTCGTCGTCACCGACGAGCTCGTGAAGAGCTTCCCGCGCGAGATGGACCTCGCCTTCACCGCCGGCATGGAGGAGCGCCTCGACGAGATCGAGGAGGGGAGCGCCGCCTGGCAGCAGGTCCTGAAGGACTTCTACGACAGCTTCAAGGACGACCTCGCGAAGGCCGAGGTCAACATGCGCGACGTGAAGCGCCAGGAGATCGCGACCGAGCTCACGTGCGAGAAGTGCGGCAAGCCCATGGTCATCAAGTGGGGCCGCATGGGCGAGTTCCTCGCGTGCTCCGGCTACCCCGAGTGCCGGAACACGATGAACTTCAAGCGCGAGGACGGGAAGATCGTCCCGGAGAAGGAGGAGGACGTCCCGACGGACGAGAAGTGCCCGGAGTGCGGCGCCGCGATGGTGATGAAGCGCGGCCGCTTCGGCCGCTTCCTCGCGTGCACCCGCTACCCCGAGTGCAAGGGCACGAAGCCCATCTCCATCGGCGTGTCCTGCCCGAAGGGCTGCGGCGGGTACATCACGGAGAAGCGCTCGCGCCGCGGGAAGACCTTCTACGGCTGCTCGTCCTATCCCAAGTGCGACTTCGTGTCCTGGGATCGGCCCCGGAACGAGGCCTGCCCGCAGTGCGGCAGCGCGTACCTCCTCGACAAGTACTCGAAGAAGACGGGCCCGTACGTGGCCTGCCCGAACAAGGAGTGCGGCTACCGGCGCGACTCCGAGGCGAAGGGTCCGGAGACCGCGCCCGAGAGCGCGTAGCCGAGATCCGATTCTCGCCCCAGCGAGCGAAGCGAGCCCGCCGGGGCGCCTACGCGTTCGCGGCGAAGCCGCCACGCGGAGGCGCCCCGGCCCCGGCGAGCAGGGGTGGGGCCCCGACGACGGCGGTCAGCCGTCGGCGGGGCGGGGGCGCAGCCCCCGTCAGATCAACGCGCCTACGCGTTCGCGGCGAAGCCGCCACGCGTAGGCGCACGGGACCCGGCGAGCAGGGGTGGGGCCCCCGACGACGGCGGTCAGCCGTCGGCGGGGCGGGGGCGCAGCCCCCGTTAGATCAGATCCCCGGCTGGGGCGGCGCGACGAACCTCGGCGCCGCGGCCCGCTCGCTCCCGGCCGCGCACTCCGTGCAGAGGAGCGCGTAGGGGAGGGCGGCGAGCCGCCGCGGGTCGATCTCCTGGTCGCAGTCCTTGCAGATCCCGTACGTCCCCGCGTCGATCCGCGCGAGCGCGGCGTCGATCTGCTGGAGCTCCCGGCGCTGGTTCTCGGAGAGGCGCGCGAGGGTGTACGCCTCGTGGTCGGTCTGCGCCCCCTCCTCGAACTCCGGATCCCGCTCGGCGGAGCGGAGCGCGTCGAGCTCGGCGTCGGCGCGGCGGAAGGTCTCGAGGATCACGCGGCGGCGGCGCTGCAGCTCGCTCTTCAGCGTCTCGAACCTGTCGTCGGCCACGTTGCGTTCCTTTCGTCGGGACGGTAGATGGAGCGCGCCCGGTCCGGCCGAAACCTCTCTCGCCGCCGCCCCCCGGGCCCCGGGCGCGCCCGGCTCGAAACCTGCGCACCGCGGGTCGAGGCGGCCAGGTCGTCGGGGTTCCGAGAGATCGGTAGGCGCCCGGCTGGCGGGGAGCCAGCCATGCGATGGGACGACGGGTGGTCATGGGACAGGCGCACGTGACGGTGATCGGCGGCGGGCTCGCGGGGAGCGAGGCCGCGTGGCGGCTCGCCGAGGGCGGCGCCGAGGTGGAGCTCGTCGAGATGAAGCCGGGCCGGCGCTCGCCCGCTCACACGCAGGGCGGTCTCGCCGAGCTCGTCTGCTCGAACTCGCTCCGCTCCGACAACCCGCACAACGCGGTGGGGCTGCTCCACGAGGAGCTGCGCCGCCTCGGCAGCCTCGTCCTCTCCGCCGCCGACGCGACCCGCGTCCCGGCGGGGGACGCGCTCGCCGTGGACCGCGAGCGGTTCAGCGCGCTCGTCGGCGCGCGGCTCCGCGCCCACCCTCGCGTGCACCTTCGGGAGGAGGAGGTGCTGCGCCTCCCCGAGGGGCCACAGCTCGCGCTCGTCGCGACCGGGCCGCTCACGGGCGACGCGCTCGCCGCGGACATCGCCGCCTTCGCGGGCGGCCGGCTCCACTTCTACGACGCCATCGCGCCGATCGTGGCGGCGGACTCGATCGACCGTTCGATCGCGTACGCGCGCTCGCGGTACGGCAAGGGCGCCGGGGACGACTACCTCAACCTGCCCTTCGACGAGGCGCAGTACCGCGCCTTCGTCACGGCGCTGCTCGCCGGCGAGAAGGTGCCCGCGCACGACTTCGAGGAGCCGCGCTACTTCGAGGGCTGCCTGCCGATCGAGGTGATGGCCGAGCGGGGCGCGGAGGTGCTCGCGTTCGGGCCGATGAAGCCGGTGGGCCTCGAGGACCCCCGCACCGGGCGGCGCCCGCACGCGGTGGTGCAGCTCCGCCGCGAGGACGTGGAGGGGACGGCGTACAACCTCGTGGGGTTCCAGACCCGCCTCACCTGGCCGGAGCAGCGGCGCATCTTCCGCGAGCAGGTGCCCGGCCTCGCGAACGCCGAGTTCGTGCGCCTCGGCCAGATCCACCGGAACACGTTCCTCGAGGCGCCTCGCGTCCTCGCGCCGGACCTCTCCGCGCGGGAGCGGCCGCACCTGTTCTTCGCGGGCCAGATCACCGGGGTCGAGGGCTACGTGGAGTCGGCCGCGTGCGGGCACCTCGCGGCGCGCGCGATCCTGGACCGGCTCGCCGGAAGGGGCTTCCGCCCGCCTCCCCCGGCGACCGCGCTCGGGGCGCTCCATCGACATCTCACCGGCGAGGCCCATCCGCCGGGGTACGATTACCAGCCGTCGAACGTCGTCTTCGCGCTGTTCCCCCCGCTCACCGGGCGCCACCGCGGCAAGGCCGCGCGGAAGGAGGCCCACGTCGAGCGGGCGCGAAAGGAGATCGCGCCGTGGATCGACCCCGTTGCGGACGCCACCCCTGGAGCCTCCGGGCCCTGACCCTCGCCGCCGCGGCCGCGCTCGCGGCGGGATGCACCGGCGAGCACGACGCCGCCAAGAAGCACGGGCTCGGCCGCGCGGTGATGCGCGGGCAGGTGCGCGCCCTGAAGGCCTCGGCCGACGGCGCCTGGCTCGCGTTCCTCGACGGGTGCGCCGAGGTGAAGGGGCAGTACCTCCCGCCCCAGACCGCGAGCTGCGCGCTGCGGGTGGTGGCGGCCGCCGGCGGCGAGGCCCGCAAGGTGGCGCCCTCGGTCACCACGCTCCCGCACGGGTTCGCGTGGGCGCCCCAGGGCGCGGTGCTCGCCGCGCTGGGCGAGTACGACTACCTCTCGGGCGCGGGCACGCTCTACGTCGCCCGCGCCGGCGGCGAGCCGGCGAGGATCGCCGACGGCGTGACGTTCACCGGGTTCGTGCCGGGGAGCGAGCGCGTGGCGGCGATCGCGGGCGGGCGTCTGCTCTGGGTGAACCCCGGCGAGCCCCCCGCGTGGCTGCCCGGGGCCGAGGGCCTCTCCTCGTTCGAGCTCCTCGCCAAGGACGGCGCGCCGCGCGCCGGGGCGACCACCGCGCTCGCCCGCCGCGGCGTCCGCGCGGGGGGGACGCTGCTCGCCGTTCGCGCCGCGAGCGAGCCTCCCGCCCGCGTGGCGGAGCGCACCGGCGAGTACGCCTTCGCGCCGGGCGGCGCGGCCTACGCGTTCACCGTCCAGACGGCGACCGGGTACGACCTCATGCTCTCGACGGGCGGTGCGCCGGCGCGCGTCGCGCGCCAGGCGGGCGCGTTCGCGTTCTCGCGGGACGGCGCCGCGCTCGCCTACGTCGCGGGGATCGCGCCCGGGCAGCAGGGCGAGCTCCACGTCGGCCCCCTCGGCAAGCCGGGCGCCCTGTGCGGTCGCGAGGTGGGCGAGTTCCGCTGGGCGGCCCGCGCGCCGCGCCTCGCCTGGCTCGAGCAGTACGATCCGCGAGTCCGCGCGGGCGTCCTCGGCGCGGGCGGCCCGGGGCAGTCGCCCCGGACCTTCGGCGCGAACGTCTCCGAGTTCGAGGTCTCGGCGGACGGCGCCCACGTCGCGATGCTGCAGCACACGACCCGGGGCGGGTACTCGGTCGACCTCGCGCTCGCGCACCTCGACACGCCGAAGGGGACGCCGGCGGAGCGGGTCGCCCAGGGCGTGTTCGGCTTCGCCTTCTCGCCCGACGCGCGCTGGCTCTACTACCGCACCCGCTGCACGCGGAACGGCGAGGCGTGCGACCTCGAGCGCGTCCCGGCCGCCGGGATCGCCGGGGGGAAGAAGCCGGAGGCCGTGGCGCAGGGGGTGAAGAGCTTCGAGTTCGACCCGCGCGACCCCGGGCGGCTCCTCCTCACCTGGCAGCGCTCCGACATGATCGCGCTCGACGTCGCGCTCTGGGAGGGCGGGAAGCTCCGCTCGATCGACACGCACGTGCTCCCCGGCACCGCTCGCTTCCTCGGGCCCGACTCGCGGGGCGTCGCCTACGCGGTCGCGGACCCGAAGCGGGCGGGGGTGTACGTGGCCGACCTTCCGAGGTGAGGGGCGGCGCGACCTCGACCTCGACCTCGACCCAGAATTCGCCTCCCGCCCACCCCGGTGCTACCGATCGCAGCGTGCCCGTCGACGAGGGGACCCTCCCGCCCGAGATCCAGCGCTTCGCGGCCTACCTCCGCACGGAGCGACGCGCCTCGCCGCACACGGTGAAGGCGTACCTCACCGACCTCGCCCAGTACGCTGCGTACCTCGCGAGCGCAGGGCAGGGGGTCGTGCCGTCCTCGCCCGCGATCGTGCGCGCCTTCCTCTCGCGCGCGGCGGCGGACGCCGGCGCGACGAGCCTCGGGCGCAAGCTCTCCGCGATCCGGACGCTCTACCGGTTCCTCGTGCGCGAGGGGCTCGCCCAGGCGAACCCGGCGCGCTCGGTCTCCGGTCCCAGGCGCCCGAAGCGGCTGCCCGAGGTCCTGCCCGAGGAGGAGGTCGCCGCGCTCGTGGAGTCCCCCGCGCTCGCCGCGCCCCTGGAACTGCGCGACCGCGCGTTCCTCGAGCTGCTCTACGCGAGCGGGCTGCGCGTCTCGGAGCTCACCGGGCTCGACCGCGGCTCGCTCGATCTCGGCGGCCGGCTCGTGCGGGTCCTCGGCAAGCGCAGCAAGGAGCGGATCGTCCCGTTCGGCGTGACGGCGGCCGAGGCGATCGGCCGCTACCTCGACGAGGCGCGGCCGGTCCTCGCGGCGGGGCGCGACCACGCCGGCGCGCGCGAGGCGCTCTTCCTCAACTACCGCGGCGGACGGCTCAGCCCACGCTCGGTCGCGCGGCGGCTCGACCGGGCGGTGATCGCGACCGGGCTGCCTCGCCACGTGCACCCGCACGTGCTGCGCCACTGCTTCGCGACGCACCTGCTCGGCAACGGCGCCGACCTGCGCGGGATCCAGGAGCTCCTCGGGCACGCCTCGCTCTCGACGACGCAGCGCTACACCCACGTGGACTGGAAGCGCCTCGCCGCCGTCTACGACTCCGCCCATCCGCGCGCGAAGCGCGAGCGGAGCTGACCCTCGCGCTCCGGCCGCCGCGTCCCGCGGCGATCTCCGCCGTTGCCCGGGCGCCCGTCCGGCGCTACCTACGGGCGATGCGCCCCTTCCACGGCACCACCGTCCTCTGCGTCCGCCGCGACGGCAAGGTCGTCATGGCGAGCGACGGGCAGGTCACGCTCGACAAGACGGTCATGAAGTCCACCGCGCGGAAGGTCCGCCGGCTCGCCGAGGGCTCGGTCCTCGCGGGCTTCGCGGGCGCGACCGCCGACGCGTTCCAGCTCTTCGAGCTGTTCGAGAAGAAGCTCAAGGAGCACGCGCGCTCCTTGCCCCGCGCGGCCGTCGAGCTCGCGAAGCAGTGGCGCACGGACCGGCTCCTCCGGCGCCTCGAGGCCATGCTCGTCGTCGCGGATCGCGAGCACGTCCTCGTCCTGTCCGGCGCGGGGGACGTCATTGAGCCCGATCCCGTCCCGGGCGGAGCGGTCGTCGCCATCGGCTCGGGCGGTCCGTACGCCGTCGCGGCCGCGCGCGCCCTCCTCGCCCACTCGCCCCTGCCGGCGCGGCAGATCGCGGAGGAGTCGATGAAGCTCGCCGCGGAGATCTGCATCTACACGAACGCGAACCTCACGCTCGAGGAGCTCTAGGCCGTGAAGCCCCAGGATCTGTCGCCGAAGGAGATCGTCGCCGAGCTGGACCGCCACGTGGTCGGGCAGGGCAACGCGAAGCGCGCGGTGGCGAACGCCCTCCGCAACCGCTGGCGCCGCCAGAAGGTCGGGCCGGAGCTCAAGGACGAGATCCTGCCCAAGAACATCGTGATGATCGGCCCGACCGGGGTGGGGAAGACCGAGATCGCGCGGCGCCTCGCGCGGCTCGCCGGGGCGCCGTTCGTGAAGGTCGAGGCCTCGAAGTTCACCGAGGTCGGCTACGTGGGGCGCGACGTCGACGCCATGGTGCGCGACCTCGTGGAGGCCGCGGTGAAGCTCGTGAAGGAGGAGGAGGTCGAGAAGCTCCGCGAGCGGGCGCGCGAGGCGGCGGAGGAGAAGGTCCTCGACGCGCTCGGGTACGGTGGCGGGTTCGGGCTCGGGTTCCGCAGCGCGGTGTCGCGCGTGCGCGGGGAGGGCGAGGGGGAGGCGCCGCCGGCGGCCGGCGGCCGCGAGCGGGCGCGCGCGCAGCTCCGCGCCGGCACGCTCGACGACGAGCTCGTCGAGGTGGAGCTCACCGAGAAGCCGCCGCCGATGCCGTTCATGGCGCCCGGCATGGAGGACATGGCCCAGGGCCTCCAGGACATGATGAGCCAGCTCGGGAACAACCCCATCGTGAGCATGCTCGGGGGGGGCCAGAAGAAGCGGAAGCGCAAGGTGCAGGTGAAGGAGGCGCTCGAGCTCCTCACGCAGGAGGAGGCCTCCCGGATGGTCGACATGGACCGGGTGGTCCGCGAGGCGCTCGATCGCGCGCAGAACGCCGGCATCATCTTCATCGACGAGATCGACAAGATCGCTGGGCGCGACGCCGGGCACGGGCCGGACGTGTCGCGCGGCGGCGTGCAGCGGGACCTCCTGCCCATCGTCGAGGGGTCGAACGTCAACACCAAGTACGGGGTCGTGAAGACCGACCACGTGCTCTTCATCGCCGCCGGCGCCTTCCACGTGGCGAAGGTCTCGGATCTCATCCCCGAGCTGCAGGGCCGCTTCCCCATCCGCGTCGAGCTCGAGCCGCTCGGCCGGGAGGACCTCGTCCGCATCCTCAAGGAGCCGAGGAGCTCCCTCGTCCGCCAGTACACCGCCCTCCTCGCCACCGAGGGCGTGGACGTGCAGTTCCGCGACGACGCCGTCGAGGAGATCGCGCGCATCTCCGCGGAGGTGAACGAGCGGATGGAGAACATCGGCGCGCGCCGGCTGCACACGGTGATGGAGCGGCTGCTCGACGGCATCTCCTTCGACGCGCCGGACCTGCGCGGCCAGCGGATCGTCATCGACGCCGCGTACGTGCGGGAGCGGCTCGAGGGCATCGCCCAGGACGAGGATCTCGCCCGGTACATCCTGTAGCGGCGGCCCGCCGTCCACCCCTCCGGGCGGCCGATCGCTCACCGCCCCACGTGCCCGCTTGCCGCGGGCGAGCCACGGACCGACGGTGGCTCCGGAGGTCACCATGCTCTCCCGCCGCCTGGCCCCGCTCGCGCTCGTCCTCGCCGCCGCGGGGATCGCGCCCGCGGCGGCGCGCGGCGCGGAAGAGGCGCCCGCCGCGCGCGAGCTGCCGGAGGGGCCGCTCGGGGACACGATCCGGCTCGGGAAGGAGCTCTTCGAGCGGACCGGGACGCACCCGCTCACGCGTCGGTACGTGAAGAACGCGCTGAGCTGCGCGTCCTGTCACCCGCAGGCCGGAGCGCAGGCCGGCGGCGCGACCCTCGTCGGCGTCGCGGCGGCCTATCCGGCGTGGTCCCCGCGGGAGAAGGCGGTCATCACGCTCGAGGATCGGGTCCTCAACTGCTTCATGCGCAGCATGAACGGGCAGCGGCCGCCGAACGGCGGCGCACCCGCCGTCGCCATCACCGCGTACCTCACGTGGCTCTCGACCGGCGAGCGGATCGCGCAGAACCCCAAGGCGCCGCTCGGGCCGCGCAGCTTCCCGAAGCTGTCCGTGGATCCGGCCAAGGTCGACACGGCGCGCGGCGCCGCGCTGTACGCGGAGCGCTGCGCCGCGTGCCACGGCGAGGACGGCCAGGGCGACCCGCCGGTCTGGGGCCCGCGTTCGTACAACGCGGGGGCGGGGCTCGCGGACGCGACGAAGCTGGCGGGGTTCCTCAAGGTGACGATGCCGCCGGACGAGCCGAACCTCCAGGACGGCGAGGCGGTCGACCTCGCGGCGTTCGTGAACGCGAAGCCGCGGCCGGACTTCGACCTGTCGCGTCACCTGGGGCCGTCCGGCGCGTACAACGCGACCGTACGAGAGGAGCGCGTCCGCGCGCCGACGTGGCCGCCGCGCCCCGCCGGCAAGCGCTGACCCGCGGGGCCCGCGCCGCTCTAGAACACCCGCCCCGCCGCTGCTATAAGCGCTAGATGACCGGCAACAACGAGGCCGTCGCAAAGCGCGCGCAGAAGGTGCTCACCCCCAACTACCGGCAACAGCCGGTGGCGATCGCGCGCGGCGAGGGCGTCCGGGTCTGGGACGCCGACGGGAACGAGTACCTCGACTTCCTGGGCGGCGTGGCGGTCAACGTGCTCGGGCACTGCCACCCCGCGCTCGTGAAGGCGCTCGAGGAGCAGGCCCGCACGGTGTGGCACGTCTCCAACCACTACTTCATCCCGCGCCAGGTGGAGCTCGCGGAGGCGCTGCTGAAGGTGACCCCGTGGGCCAGCCGCGCCTTCTTCTGCAACAGCGGCGCCGAGGCCAACGAGGCGATGCTGAAGCTCGCCCGCAAGTACCACCACGACCTCGGCCACCCCGAGCGCAACGTGATCGTCTCGTGCGACGACTCCTTCCACGGACGCTCGCTCTTCACCGTCACCGTGGGCGGGCAGGAGAAGTACCGCCAGGGCTTCGAGCCCCTCGTCCCCGGCGTACGCCACGTGAAGTTCGGCGACGTCGCCGCGCTCGAGGCCGCGCTCGACGGCACGGCGGCGGCCTTCATCGTGGAGCCGATCATGGGTGAGTCGGGGGTGATCCCCGCGCCCGAGGGGTACCTGCAGGCGGCGCGCGAGCTCACGCGGCAGCGCGGCGTGCTGCTCTGCCTCGACGAGGTCCAGACCGGCATGGGCCGGACCGGGAAGCTGTGGGCGCACGAGTGGGCGGGCGTCGTCCCCGACCTCATGTCGAGCGCGAAGTCGCTCGGCGGCGGCTTCCCCATCGGCGCGCTCCTCGCGTCGGAGGAGGTCGGCCAGCACCTCACGCCCGGCAGCCACGGCAGCACCTACGGTGGCAATCCGCTCGGCTGCGCGGTGGCGCTCGCGGTGCTCGCGGAGCTCGCGGGCGGCGTGCTCGAGCGGTCGCGGGAGGTGGGCGCGCGGCTGCGGGCGGGGCTCGAGCGGCTCGCCGCCGGCGGCCGGGTGGCCTCGGTGCGCGGCCGGGGCATGCTGCTCGCGCTGGTGGTGAAGGGCGTCTCGGCGGCCGAGGTGATGAAGGGCGCCCGCGCCCGCGGCCTGCTCGTCAACGCCATCGGCGAGGACGTGCTGCGCCTCGCTCCTCCCCTCAACCTCACGGCGGCCGAGGCGGACCTCGCCGTCGAGCGGCTCGCCGCCGCCCTCGCGGCGGCGCCCGCGAAGTCCTGATCCAGCGGAGATCCCCCCATGGCACGCCCGACCGGCACGAAGCGCGACTTCCTCCGCCTCACCGATCTCGACCGCTCCGAGCTCCTCGAGCTCGTGGAGCGCGCCGCGGAGTGGAAGCTCCTCGGCAAGCGGGGGCCAAGGCCCCTCGAGCACGCGACCATCGGCCTCGTGTTCGAGAAGGCGTCGACGCGGACGCGCGTCTCGTTCGCCGTGGCCGCCTACCAGCTCGGCGGCGACGCCATGATGCTGTCGCCGCGGGACACGCAGCTCGGGCGCGGCGAGCCCATCCGCGACACCGCGCGCGTCCTCTCTCGCTACCTCGACTGCCTCGTCGTCCGCACCTTCGAGCACGAGAAGATCGAGGAGATGTCGCGCTACGCCTCGGTCCCGGTGGTGAACGCCCTCACCGACTCGTCGCACCCCTGCCAGCTCCTCGCCGACCTGCTCACCGTGACCGAGCGCTTCGGCGCGGACGCGCTCTCGAAGGGCGGGCTGTCGGTGGCCTGGATCGGCGACGGCAACAACATGGCGAACAGCTGGCTCGAGGCCTGCGTCCTGCTCGGCTTCGACCTGCGCATCGCGTGCCCCGAGGGCTACGATCCCGATGCGAAGCTCCTCGCCCGCGCCGGCGCCCACGCGCGGGTCGTGCGCTCGCCGGCGGAGGCCGTGGACGGCGCCCACGTCGTGAACACCGACGTCTGGGCGAGCATGGGCCAGGAGGGCGAGGCGGCCGAGCGCCAGCGCCGGTTCGCGGGGTTCATCGTCGACGAGGCGCTCATGCAGAAGGCGCGTCCGGAGGCGATCGTCCTGCACTGCCTCCCGGCCCACCGTGGCGAGGAGATCTCCGACGGTGTGCTCGAAGGGCCGCAGTCGGCGGTGTTCGACGAGGCCGAGAACCGGCTCCACGCCCAGAAGGCGCTGCTTGAGCTGCTGCTGTCCCCCCGCTAGAGGTGGGTCCGGCCATACCGGGCCTTTCGGGTGGCGCACCATCCGTGGTGTGCCGCGTTGACCCTCCCCGTGACGGCCGGTAATGTCGCCTGGCCAGCGGGTGGCGGGGGTCATCTGGCTTGAACAGCGACAAATTCAGAGGGTTCCGGTTCGCACCCGCGGACCTCGCCGAGGACGTCGAGCTCGAGCTCGACCGTCGGAAGGACGTCCTGTTCGCCGCAGCCCACGCGGACGGCTGGACCCACTGGGAGGCGCTGGGCCTGCCGTGGAACGCCTCGGTGGAGGCGGCCCGCGCTGCCTACCTCGAACAGGTGAAAGTCTTCCACCCCGACCGCTACGCAGGGCGCCGGCTCGGGAGCTACCGGGAACGGCTGGAGCGGGTGTTCCGCAGGGTCACCGAGGCGCGGGACGTGCTCGCGGACGAGGACCGCCGCGCCGCCTACGCCCGGGAGACGGCGCCGCCCGAGGCGCGCGCGAAGCTCGAGGCTCGGCGCCTCGAGGACGAGCGTCGCGCGGCAGAGCGCCGGGCCCGGCTCGTCCGCCAGAACCCCATCGTCGGTCGCGCGTCGCGCGTGGGCGAGCTCGTCGCGCGGGGGAAGGAGGCGCTCGCGGAGGGCCGCCTCGCGCAGGCCGCGGCCGACCTGCAGCTCGCGCTCGGCCTCGACCCGCGCCACCCCGACGCCGTACGCCTCGCCCCGGAGGCCCGCCGCCGCGCCGCCGCGCAGCGTGGCGGGTGGCTCGTCGACGAGGGCGCGGCGGCGGAGGCC